>CAYSHJ010000959.1:0-38597 GCA_964430385.1 uncultured Planctomycetaceae bacterium | reverse complement strand
CAAAGGGGTCAGGAGTCGTTGTTTGCCTGTTCATTTTGGAATCTGACTTGCGGCCGGCCGCGGGGCTGAAGGGTGGAGGAAAGACCGAGTCGCTGGGCAGTCGATTCGATCCAGGACGACTCACCGAAAGGGCTGCCGCGCTGGGCCGACCGTCGCACAGCGGCCAACTCCCGTTCCGTCAGAGGCTCGTTGACTCTCGCAACCCAATTGGACAAACGCGGAATCGGCCAGGGAGACAGCAAGGTCGGACGAGGCTCGACTGTCTGCTGCCAACGCCACAGCGATCCCCAGCGCCAGTCTTCCGCCCGCAAGACGAGTGCGGCACGCAGGGCGTTCCGCTCGACGTACCGGCAGACGGTGAGAAAGTGGTCGTCATCTTCGATCGGGAAGCTCTTGAATCGCCCCTGGTAAACATGACCCGTGCCGGACGTGTGGTAATGGGGATGGTATCGCATGGTGTGAGTGGCCGTGACCCAGCGCACAAACCGGCTCATGGCCCCCTCTTCGGAAAGGGGAAAGGGGAAAGGGAAAGGGGAAAGGGGTCAGGAGTCGTTGATTCGCGAAGGTTGTGTCATTCGGCTAATGCAACCATGCTGCACATCGCTGGGCCGCGTCTACGAAGTCTTCCTCACGCAGTTCGCCAGTGCGGAGGGGAAGAACGGCGGGCAGTTCTACACGCCGCGCTGCGTGGTCCACGTGGTGGTCGAGAGGCTCGCGCCACACAAGGGGCGAGTATACGATCCGTGTTGCGGCTCGGCCGGGATGTTCGTGCAGAGCGACAAGTTCGTCGAAGCGCATGGCGAGCGCAGATGTTTGACGACAACTTCAGGGGCGGTTGTGGTCATGGAATTTTCCTGGTGTGAAGAATGAACCGGCAGTTCATCGCTTTTGAAAAAAGTCCGACGTGACCAGCTTCTCGATGATCGTCCGCAGCCGGTAGTCGTCCGCTTTGCCCGCCTGCGCGATGGCCTTGATTTGCGCGGCGACGTCGATCGTCATCACGCGACGCAAGGCGTAGGTGGCAAGCTGACCGGTGAACGCGGTGGCGAATCGATCCATGTCGGCGGCGAGCAGGTGTTTGAACTCCTCGGGGCCTTTGTAGGCGCGGCCATCCGGGAACGTGCCGGTGGCGTTGACGGGAGGATTGTCGCCCTGGCCGGTCGCTGCCTGCTCGTGGGTCCGCCAACGGCCGATGGCGTCGAAGTTGTCGAAGGCGAAGCCGAGCGGATCGATCTTGCGATGGCAGGCGGCACAGGATGCGTTGGTCGCATGGGCCTCCAACTGCATGCGGATGGAGGCCTTGGGCGACTTCGCGGGCGTGGGTTCGAGCGGCTCGACGTTCGGCGGAGGCGGAGGCGGAGTTTTGCCGTAGATGGCTTCGGACACCCAGACGCCGCGATGCACGGGCCGGTGCCGGACACCGTCAGAGGTCAGCGACAGTACGGAAGCGTGGGTGAGCAGTCCGCCGCGATGATCCTCGGGACGGAGCGTGACGCGTTGGAAGCCGTTGCCCTTCACGGGCGGGAGGCCGTAGTGAATCGCGAGCCGGGGATTCAGCATGGTCCAGTCGGAGGTGATGCACTCGCGGAGGGACAGGTTCTTGGCGAAGAGTTCACCGAAGTAAGTGGTGGATTCGAGAGCCATGCTCTCCTCCAGCCATTTGTCGTAGTCGGGATAGAGTTCACTGTCGGCGGGGAACGCGCCGACTTTGTGGAGTTGCAGCCATTGGCGTGGGAATGAGTCGAGGAATCGGGAAACTTTCGGGTCGCCAAGCATTCGGGTGACTTGCGCTCGCAGCACATCGGGCCGGCTCAGGCTGCCATCGCGTGCAGCGGCAAACAAAGGCTCATCGGGCATCGATCCCCAGAGAAAGTAAGACAGGCGCGAGGCCAGCTCCCAGTCGTTCAGTTTGTCGCGATTCTGCGCGGGACTGCCTTCATGGATGTAGCAGAAGTTCTTCGAGGTCAGCGCGGCCACAAACGCCGAGAGATAGGCGGGTTGGAACTTCTCGCCGGCGGCGGTTTCCCTGGCGATGAGGGCGACACATGCGTCGATCTCGGCGGGGGGAACGGGTCGCCGCCACGCGCGCTCGAGGAATCGCGCGAGGCTAGCATTGACGACTGCGGGGTCTTCGGTTGCTGGAAACAGACCTTCGCGTTTGTTGCGATCCGCAGCGGTGATGATGGGACCTTCCCACTCGAACCAATCGACCAGCAGGAGCGGCAGAATGGAGGCGCCGTTGTGGTCGAACAACTGGTAGCTGTTGGGAGACGTGAATCGCTTTTCGCGGCTGTGGGTGAAGGGTCTCTGCATCGTGGTCGAGAGCACGTGGGCGTCGAAAAATCCGGGGGCCTGATTCATGAGGCTGTAGTGGCCCGCGGGCAGGAAGGTCTCGATCTCGATGGTGGTGGGCGCGTCCTCGGGTGCGGACACGTCTTGACCGAACAAGCTGCGCTTCACCGTGCCGTCCCAGACGCTGAGATGCGGAATGCGTCCGCGTGTCGAGGGGAGTGCGCTCAGATGAACGCGAATGCGGTAAAGGCCGGAGAACCTCGCGTCGATGCCGCCGTTCGCCGTCTGGCCAGGCAGGACGAGCGAGCGCGCCGGGCCTTGGATGTTGTGCTCTTCGAGCCACTTCTGCGCGCGCGAGTCGGTTGCCTCGATGCGGCCTTTGCCTGCAGTTGGCTCCGTGTCGGGGAATGCGTCGGCGACGATCTTATGCGCGGCCTCGAAGTAGCGATCGACATGCGAGGGCGAGAGCGTGAGCAGAGATCCAATGCGGTTGAAACCATGCCAGCGCGGGTCTTCGCTGAAGGCACCGGGCGCGTCGATGTCGAAGCGCACACCGAGCAGGTCCTCGACGGTATGTGCGTATTCCTCGCGGCTCAATCGGTAGAGGGCGACGGGCGTGCGCTGTGACATGCGCGTGGCGCGGCCTTCGTCGAGTCGCGCAGCGATCCAATCAGTCACTTGGCCGATGGCGGCGGCGGGCGGTTGCCGTTCGCCCTCGGGTGGCATTTCGCCCGAGTTGATCCGCAGCATCACCTCGTCCCAGTTTTGGGCGACGAGCAGGTCGCTGAACTGGTCGGTCAAGCTGTCGAGGCGGAAATCGCCCTTGTGCTTCTCGGCGTTGTGGCAGCGGATACAGTATTCCTGGAAGAACGGCTCGACGGCGGGATTGGCGGCCGAGGCGATTCCGGCAAATGAGAGCAAGAATAAGGGCAACAGTTTCATCGTGAGTTTCATCGTGAGTGGTTAGCGGGGATTATTCATGGCCTGAATGTAACCCGAAGCGTAAGCGAGGGCGTCGTCACGGTTCGCCCTCGCTTACGCTTCGGGTTACCTCGCGGCACATTGCTCCCACCATGAGTAACCCATGAATAATCCCGTTTAGCGGGCGTTCTCGGCCGGGACGGTCTGCTGCGGCAGCCGCAGCGCGCGGGACTGCTCGCGGTCCTCGAAGGATTTCAGGCGTTCCTCTGGCGTATTGCTGATGAAGAGCCAGTCCTCGGCCTTCACACGCACCGCGTTGCCGGGGCGGAAATGATCGAGGATTTCGGCGAACTTCATGTGCAAGCGCACGCCGTTGAAACCGGGACTGGGGTTCGGGATCTTTTCAATGCGGGTGATCTTGCCGAACACACGGTCGGAGCGATGCGTCCACGTCCGCAGCGTGTTCTCGGCGGCAGCGACGGCGACGCGTTCGTCTTTGTTCGCCTCGAGTTCGTCGAGCAACTGTTGCGCAACGCCGCCGAAGATCGAGATGGTGATCGAGCCGCCGCCAAAATCGTTCGGTTCGACTGTTTCGACGCGGCCCGGCAGCCAGCGGATGCGATGATAGCGCACGTTCCGCCGGCGCTGGAGTTCCGTGGCCTGGGCCTGGCTCTCTGCATCGAGCCAGAGGTCGTTGAGACCGAATTCGTGATCGCGCCAGTTGATGGCTCGACCGAGATTCAACTGCACGATGGCACCGGGCTTCACGTCGTTCATCTCGACTGGCCTGCCGTTTTTCCAAACGCGAGTGCCGATGTCGAAATCGAGCGTCTGCGCGCCGCTCAGCCCGTGTTGGGCGGTCTTGCCGACGGACTCGATCTTCAGCTTCGATGTGTCGAACGCGATGGAGACGATCTTCCACGACTGCCCCTGGCGATGGTAGAAGCTGAAGTCGTCCTCAAGCAGCAGCACGTGATTTTGCTTCGGAATCAAGACGGCAAGTGCAGCAGGCGGCGGCGCGATGGTGGTCTCCTCGCCCGCGGGTGGAACATAGAAGTAACCTTGCACATGCGTGCCGAGCGGAACGTCCTGCAATGTCGCGGGCGCGCCGTGCAGCCAGATTTCGCCGCAAGGGAGCATGGCGAAGTAATGCAGCGGACCATTTTGAGCGAGCTGTTCGTTGCTCTCGCAATCAAGGCGGATGCCGCCGCGCCGGTTGATCGGATCGACCACGACGAGTTCGCCGGAAAGATACACGCCGGCGTCGAGCGGCGGGTATTCGTTCGGCATGGGGACGTAATCCTCGGCCTTCACGACGGCAGCGAGCATCAGCCAAATCACACACCAGCGGCTCATCATGCCCGTACCTCCGCGAGAGTTCCCGTGCTGTCGGCGAAACGGTCCACTTCCAGATCCATCGCCTGCGCCATGGTCAGCAGCAGATTGCTCAGACGCGCGCGTTCGTTCACCGGCGAGAAGCAGATGCGGTAGTGCTCGCGTGGGTTGTCCAGATGGTAGCCAGCGAATCCGGCGGCCTTGTTCAGATCAATGTGCTGGCCATGCTTGAAACCGAGCTTTGCACCGCCGGCGAGGATGATGGGCAGGTTGGCATTGCCGTGGCTGTGACCATACGACATACCGCTGCCATAGAGCGCCAGGGTGGTGTCGATCAGCGGTCCATCAGCATCGTTGGTCTCGGCGAGACGGTCGAGGAAATACGCGAACTGCTGCACATTGAAGCGGTCGCTCGCCGTGAGATCGTCCATGCGCTTCGGGTTGCCATTGTGATGCGACAGCGAATGGCGGTCCTGACTGATCTGAATCTCCGGGATCGACAATCCCCGGCCTTCGCCGCCCGTGCTGAACGTGGCCACGCGCGTCATGTCGGTCTGGAAGGCAAGCACGATCAGGTCATACATCGTGCGGAAATAGTCGCCGACCATCTGCTGCGACACCGCACGATCGAGGTGCGCCCTCCTGGCGGCATCGACCTTGGGCAGTGGCGTCTCCAGCCATTTGTCGGCCCGCTCGGTGCGAATCTCGACTTCGCGCACCGACGTGAGGTATTGCTCCAACCGACCGCGATCCGCCTGGCCGAGCTGCGAGTCGAGCTTGCGCGCATCGTCGACCACCATGTCGAGGATGCTGCCTTTGCGGTGCAGACCGCGGCGCTGTTGATCGAGTCCGCCAGGGGGTGTCTCAAACAGCCGACGAAACATCACGCCAGGATTCCGTTCCGAAGGCAGCCGAATGCCATCCGCTGTCCAAGCCAGCGTATCGCCCTCGCTGCTCAGTTCGATGGACGAATAGCGAGTCAGCTCCGCCGTCTTCCGCGACATCAATTGATCGAGCGAAATCGTGTTGCGATCGGTAGGCCCCATCTTGCCGCCGGTGAGCCAGATGTTCTGGCAGCCGTGATTATGCCCCAGCCCATGCGGATGAAACAAACCGCTGATCGGCGTGACGATGGCGCGGTGTTTTTCCAGCGGCTCAAGGATCTTCGAAAACTTGTATCCGGCTCCGGACTCCGCGATCTGGAAATCGATCGTGTTCACGCCATTGGGCAGGTAGATGAAGACGCTGCGCTTCGGTGTAAGCAGCTTGTCCGCGGCAGCGGCGCGCAGCGGGCGCATGCAATCGAGAAATGGCAGTCCGAGCGTGACTCCGACTCCGCGGAGAAAATGGCGGCGGCTGAGAAGCCAGTTGTT
The DNA here is from genome assembly GCA_964430385.1 of uncultured Planctomycetaceae bacterium. Classification (GTDB taxonomy): domain Bacteria; phylum Planctomycetota; class Planctomycetia; order Planctomycetales; family Planctomycetaceae; genus CAYSHJ01. Next base: position 32,676 of record CAYSHJ010000959.1, on the reverse strand, counting down.
GCGTTGGATGTTCATAATGTGTGTGTTGGGGTTAGCGTTTTTGGAAAAGGTCGTTCCAGGTCGAGATCGCCCTTCTGCTTCTCGGTCGAATGGCAGGTGATGCAGTATTTCTTTAGCAAGGGCTGAACCGACTGCTCAAAGGTCCGACTTTCATCGGCAAGAGCATGGGCGGCTAGCAATGGAGTGCAGCAGATGAGAAGAAGGCCTCGGTAGCCGTGAAGCAGTCCCATGTGACGTTTTTCGGGTGATGGATTCATAGTCTGGATGTTCATGCCAGTAGCTCCTTCACGACTTGGCTTTCCTCGACGCCGGTGAGGCGATCGTCGAGTCCGGCGTGGTGAAATTCCTCAGCCGGTTTGGATGGGCACAGATTGTCGTGGATCGCTCCGCGATCCAACGTTGGTTTGCGGAGCAAACCACGACTATTATTTCTGCGTTGATCCTAATCATCGGCCTTGCCCGCGTTCGCGATGGCCTTCGATATGGGCTCGTAATTCGTGATCAGCTTCGCGGACGCGACCCGATTTAAGCGAGTCGATGATCCGCTGATGGCTCTCGATCCCGCGAGACCATTCGGCTTTCTTGACGCTTTCACGGAAGCGTCGGAAAAACACCGCCAAGACGTCTGTGAATGCCATCAACGGCGACAGTCCGCTGGCACAAATCAACTCGCGATGAAAGGCGATGTCGAGTTCGACCCAGAGGGACAAACTGTCGGCGCGTCGCAGTTCGGCGTTGATCGCATTGAGCTTCTCGTACGGGGCGTCGTCGTGCTTCATGCGTTTGGCGACGTGCGGCAGGACGCCCGTTTCGATGAGGACGCGCGTGTCGATCAAATCATCGGGCGAAACGTTGTGCAGCGCGGGATGGAAGCCGAGATACTCGGTCACACGCTTCATATTCACGCTGCCGACCGTCAGACCCCGGCCCGGCTTGGCCTCGACGATGCCGAGAAACTCCAGCGACTTGGTCGCCTCGCGCAGGCTGAGTCGGCTGACTCCGAACTTCGCCGCGAGTTCGGCTTCCGTCGGCAACCGGTCGCCGGTTTGAAGGTTCCCCTCGACGATGAACGTCTTTAAGCGGTCGGCGACGACGTTACGAAGCTTGGGACGTTCGATAGTATCGACCATGTATTGCCTCGCGCAGGTTGACGGCGGCTGGAACTGATGATTAGATTATCAGACAAACTTACGGGGGTCAACAAATCGGGTAGTGATACCGTTTGCCGTCGGCAAGCTAAAAAAGTAGCCGCGTCACTCCGTGACGCGAGTGATTCCGGTCACGGAGTGACCGGACTACGTTATGATTCCCAAACGGTATCACTACCCAAAATCGGCTGCGGTTCCAGTCGAGTTACTTCGGCCTCACTTTTTCTATCCACCGCAAAAACCGTCAGGCGGTTCGTGAAACGGCCGCGACGATTGCGGCGACCGCCTTACGCGGGACCGTGCCCCCGAACGTGGTGAACCTGCTGGACCGCAAGCCTGTCACGCCGCGGCGTTGGGCGAGTCGTACGTCATCAATTACACCGGCCACATCAGCTATGATTATTCGGTCATCGACGTGAACTCACAACGAACAGCCTCGCGAACCAAAATGAATCGACTTCTCGCCATTTTTATCTGCCTGTTGCTGGCCGCTCCGGTCGCTGCCGAAGACCGCGTGCAGTTCAATCGCGATGTGCGGCCGATCTTGTCGGACAAGTGCTTTCATTGTCATGGACCGGACGCCAAGAAACGTAAAGCGGATTTGCGGCTCGATGATCGCGCCGAGGCGGTGAAGTCGAAAGCGATCGTGGTCGGTAAGCCGACGGAAAGCGAACTCGTGCGGCGCATTCTCAGCGACGATGTCGACGAGCGAATGCCGCCGGCGGCGGCGAAGTTAGGACGGCTCAGCGATCAAGAGATTGCGACGCTGCGGCGCTGGATCGAGCAAGGGGCTGAGTACGAGAACCATTGGTCGTTCATCGGACTCAAGCCCAGCCAAGAGCCGTTGTTGCCGGCGATCGACGATGTGGTTCGGAACGGACTCGCCAGGCGTGGGCTCAAGTTGCAGCCAGAGGCTCAGCGAGCCACGCTCGTTCGACGGCTCAGTTTCGATCTGACGGGACTGCCGCCGACGGCTGCCGAAGTCGAGGCGTTCGTGAGTGACGCGGCACCTGACGCTGTCGAGCGGCTCGTCGATCGGTTGCTCAAGTCGGAGCACTATGGGGAACGCATGGCGGTCGATTGGCTCGACGCGGCGCGGTATGCGGACAGCTTTGGCTTTCAGGTCGATCGAGAACGGGAGATGTGGCCTTGGCGCGATTGGGTCGTGCGAGCGTTCAACTCGAATCAGCGGTTTGACGAATTCATCACCTGGCAACTGGCTGGCGATCTGTTCCCCGATGCCACTGACGAGCAGGTCTTGGCGACTGCGTTCAATCGGCTGCATCAGCAAGAGTCGGAAGGAGGCAGTGTCGAAGAGGAGTATCGCGTCGAATACGTTTGCGATCGTGTGCAGACCTTCGCGACGACGTTCCTCGGGCTGACCTTTGAATGCTGCCGCTGCCACGATCACAAGTACGATCCGATCTCGCAGCGGGAGTACTACCAGCTCTTCGCCATGTTCCAGAACATCGACGAAGCGGGACTGTATTCGTACTTCACACAATCGCCGCCGACACCGACGTTGGAACTGTCCGACGCACCGACGAAGCAACAGGTCGCCGCGCTGCGTGCGAAGGTGTCTGATCTAGAACAGCAATCGCCGAGATTACGCGAGTCGCGCCGCGAAGCATTTGAGAAGTGGTTCATTGATCTTCAAGCAGGTCATCGTGGAAACCGTCCTGTGAGCGGCACGGCGCTAGCCGCCGGTCCTGGGAAAACACCGGCCGTTAACACCGGACCTCCGCAACCACCGGCGGCTAGCGCCGTGCCGCTCACGAAGTTGGACAATTCCATCGCGGACGCGGAACTCGCTCGCTTCCGATTCGAAGCGGTGGATCAGGGCAAGCTCGCGAACGACATCAAGTCGGACCAACCGGCGAATCTGCGAGGTGACAACAAGCTCGTTCCCGGACGGAACGGCAACGCGATCGAGTTCACGGGTGATGACCCGGTCGATCTGCCGCTGGGGAACTTCGGCCGACATCAGCCGTTCTCCGTGGCGCTGTGGTTGAAGACGCCGAACGCGAAGGACCGCGCGGTCGTGTTTCATCGCTCAGGTGCCTGGACCGATGCTGCGAGCCGAGGTTACGAGCTGCTGATCGAAGCGGGGCGTCTCAAGTGGTCTCTGATCCATTTCTGGCCGGGCAACGCCATCTCGATTGCGGCGAAGGAGAACTTGCCGATCAACGAGTGGGTGTCTGTCTGTGTCTCGTCGGACGGCAGCAGTCGCGCGGCGGGGTTGCGGCTGTTCGTGAATGGCAAGCCGGCGGCGATCGAAGTCGTGAAGGACAAGCTGACGAAAGAAATCACGGGCGGCGGCGGTGACAACATCGCGCTGGGCGAGCGTTTTCGCGACCGGGGTTTCAAGGGGGGATGGATCGACGACTTCCGAGTGTTTGGTCGCGAGCTGACAGAGTTGGAAGCCATGACGATGTGGCCCGATTCGCCAAGTCCGACTTTCCCAACCGAAGCTCAGAAAAAGGAAGCCCTGTTCGACTTCTTTCTTGCGACGGCTGATGCGGAATGGTCGCAGCATTTGGCCGCGTTGCAAACGGCGCGGGCCGAGCACAACAAGTTCGCCGACGGCATCAAAGAGTTGATGGTGATGCGCGAACTGCCGCAGCCCAAGCCGGCGTATGTGCTGTTCCGTGGCGAGTACGCTCAGCGCCGCGATGAAGTGCAGGCCGGCACGCCTGCGGCCTTGTCTCCGTTCCCCGAGGATGCGCCGCGCAATCGGCTGGGACTGGCGAAATGGCTCACCGATCGTCGCCATCCGCTGACGGCTCGCGTGGCCGTCAATCGCGTCTGGCAAAGTCTCTTTGGACGCGGACTGGTGAAGACGGCGGAAGACTTCGGCAGTCAGGGGAGTCGGCCGCTGTATCCCGAAGTGCTCGATGCGCTGGCGCTCGGTTTCATCGACAGCGGTTGGGACATGAAGCAGCTCGTGAAGACGATTGTCATGAGCCAGACTTACCGACAGCGAAGTCTCGCCGATCCGCAGACGATGGCCGACGACCCCGATAACGAATGGCTCGCGCGCGGGCCGAGATTCCGTTTGCCGGCGGAGATGATTCGCGACAACGCGCTCGCGGCAGCCGGTCTCCTCAAGCGGCAAGTGGGCGGGCCGCCCGTGAACCCCTACGAGATGAGCGAGTCGTTCAAGCCTGCCGCGCCGACTGCTGGTGACGGCGTCTTCCGACGCAGCCTGTACACGAACTGGCGACGAACGGGACCACCGCCGGCGATGGTCGCCTTCGACGCGCCGCGCCGAGCGGTCTGCATCGCCAAACGCGAACGCACCGACTCGCCGCTGCAAGCGTTGATCCTGCTCAACGGAGTGCAATATGTCGAAGCCGCTCGCGTGCTCGGTGAGTCGCTGCATCGCGACGCGAAAGGCGAACCACAAAAGATGATCGAGCAGGCATTCATTCGCTGCTTGAGCCGGCGTCCCGATGCCCGCGAGATCGAAATCACCACGCGGCTCTATCGCGAGCAACTCGATCACTTCACACAACACACGACGGAGGCTGAGCAGCTTCTGAAGATCGGACAAACTCCACGGGACGGCACGATTCCAGTACCTCAAGCCGCCGCGGCCACGGTGCTGGCTCAGGCCATGCTGAATCATGACGAGTGTATTGTGAAGAGGTAGCCACGTTCGCCAGAACGTGTTGAAAAAAGCATAAGGCGGCGAAGCCGCAAAGTAACCCGAAGCGTTAGCGAGGGCGGACGTTCTAGAAGACTCTGAATTCATCGTTTTGTGGAGCGCCCGCCCTCGCTGACGCTTCGGGTTACATTTTCAACAGGCTCTGGCGATCGTGGCTACGTCGGCTTGCAATTCAAACCATTCGAGAACTCACCATGACAACACGTCGCGAATTCCTCACGAACACCGGATTCGGGCTGGGCGGGATCGCCCTTGCCGATCTGCTCGCTCAAGACGCTGCGACTGCCGCCGCGCCGGATCGCGGTGTGCTGGGCGAGCCGCACTTCGCTCCGAAAGCCAAGCGGATCATCTACCTGTTTATGTCCGGAGCTCCGTCGCAGTTGGATCTGCTCGATTACAAGCCGCTGCTCAACCAGCTGCACGGTGAGCAGCTCCCGGACTCGATTCGTGGCGGACAGCGACTGACGGGCATGTCGGGCAATCAGTCTTCGATTCCGCTCGTCGGATCCCCCTTCAAGTTCCAGCAGCATGGACCGGCCGGCGCGTGGTTCAGCGAACTGCTTCCGCACACGGCCGGCATCGCCGACGAGCTATGCGTCGTCAACTCGATGTTCACTGAGGCGATCAATCACGGTCCCGGTGTGACGTTCCTGCAAACGGGGACTCAGATCGCCGGCCGCCCCAGCATGGGAGCTTGGCTGAGCTATGGGCTCGGACAAGACAACGCGAACCTGCCGTCATTCGTCGTGCTGATCACGAAAGACAAAGGGGGCCAGCCGCTCGGAGCACATCTCTGGGGCAGCGGCTTCTTGCCGACGAAGCATCAAGGCGTCCTGTTCCGCGCGGCGAAGGATCCAGTGCTGTATCTGGGCAATCCGGCCGGCGTGAACAGCGGCAGCCGTCGACTGATGCTCGACCGGTTGCGCGAGCTGCACGAGCACCAGCTTCAATCAACGCCCGATGCCGAGATTCAAAATCGCATCGACCATTACGAGATGGCGTTCGCCATGCAGACCAGCGTGCCCGAGGCCACCGACATCTCGCAGGAACCCAAATCGGTTCTCGACTCGTACGGTCCCGATGTCACGAAGCCCGGCACCTTCGCCGCCAATTGCCTGCAAGCTCGACGCTTGGCGGAACGGGGCGTGCGATTCATTCAGCTTTATCACCAAGACTGGGACCATCACGGCGGCCTGCCCGGCGCATTACCGAAACTCTGCCAAGAAACCGATCAGCCAGCCGCCGCGTTAGTGCAGGATTTGAAACGCTGCGGTTTGCTCGACGACACGCTGGTCGTCTGGGGTGGCGAGTTCGGACGCACGAACTACTGCCAAGGAAAGATTCAGACCAACTTCGGTCGCGATCATCATCCGCGCTGTTACAGCATCTGGATGGCCGGCGGCGGCGTGAAGCGCGGCTCGGTTTACGGCGAGACGGACGAGCTGGGCTACAACATCGCGCGCGACGGCCTGCACATCCACAACCTGCACGCCACGATCCTGCATCTGCTCGGCATCGACCACGAGCGCCTGACCTACAAGTTCCAAGGCCGCCGCTATCGACTGACCGACGTGCATGGCGAAGTCGTACAGGGGATTCTGTCATGATGAGGATCACGCTTCGTATGGGCCGAGTGGCATTTGCCTGCCTGCTCGCGCTCAGTCTCTGTGCCGCGATGACTGCTCGCGCCGAGGACCGTCTCGACTTCAATCGGGACATCCGGCCGATCTTGTCGGAGAACTGCTATTACTGTCACGGGCAGGATGCCAATAAGCGGCAGGCGGAGTTGCGGCTCGATGTGCGCGACGTGGCGGTCAAGGCGGGAGCGATCTCGCCCGGCGATGCCGTGAAGAGTTCGCTCATCGCGCGCATCCAGTCCGACGATCCCGAGCAACAGATGCCGCCGCCGAAGTCGAATCGGCGGTTGACTGCCGAACAGAAAAAGCGGTTGGAACGCTGGGTCTCGGAGGGGGCGGCGTATCAAACGCACTGGGCGTTCGTCGCTCCGCAGCGTCCTGCCGAACCGGCGGTGCATCGCGCCGATTGGGCGCGCACGGCGATTGATCGGTTCGTGTTGGCGAAGCTCGAAGCGGAGGGGCTTGCTCCGTCAGCCGAAGCGGATCGGGCAACGCTCATCCGACGGCTGTTCATTGATCTGATCGGCCTGCCGCCGACTCCTGCGGAGGTTGATGCCTTTGTCGCGGACGCCGATCCGCAAGCTTACGACAAGCTGGTCGAGCGATTGCTGAGCAGCCGGCATTACGGCGAGCGGATGGCGCTCCCGTGGCTGGATGCCGCGCGCTATGCCGACAGCAATGGCTTTCAACAAGACGGCGACACCTGGCAGTGGATGTGGCGCGACTGGGTGGTGCGGGCGTTGAACGCCGACTTGCCGTTCGATCAATTCACGATCTGGCAACTGGCGGGTGATCTGCTGCCCGAGGCGACGACCGACCAGAAGATTGCCAGCGGCTTCAATCGCAATCATTTGCTCAACGGCGAGGGAGGTGCGATTCCAGAAGAGCAACGGTTCGTGATTCTCTTCGACCGCATCGACACGACGGCGACGAACTGGCTGGGGCTGACGATGGCGTGTGCTCAGTGTCACGATCACAAGTACGATCCAATCACGCAGCGGGATTACTACAGTCTGCTCGACGCCTTCAATCGCTTGCCGGAGAGCGGCACGCCACAGTTCTTTTCGTCGCGGATTCGCGTCGCCGCTCCGTTTCTGGAGCTGCCGACCGAAGAGAACAAAGCGAAGTTCGCCGAGTTCGAGAAGCTGATCGCCGCCGCCGATGCGGAAGCGACACCGCTCACGAGCGCGGCGTTTGAAGGTTGGCGCGTGGGACTCTTCGCGGACGGCAAGCCCGCCGAAGGCAAAGGTCTTCCAGAACCCGTGGCCACGATCCTGCGCAAGCCCGAAGCCGAACGCACCGACGACGAGAAGAAAGCGCTCGACACCGGCTTACGCAAACACTTCGACGACAAAGTACGAGCGACGTTGACGAGCAAACTCCCCGTGCTCGCGAAGCTCGATTCGTTGCGGCAGCAACTGGCCGGCTATCGAGCCGATCAACTGCCGCGCGTGATGGTGATGAGCGACGCCAAACCGCGCGAGACGAACATTCTGTCGCGCGGCGAGTACCTGCAACCGGCAGAGAAAGTCTCGTTCGCAACGCCCGCGTTCCTCCCGCCGCTGCCCGCCGGAGCACCGGCCAATCGGTTGGGGTTCGCTCAATGGCTGGTCGCGGCCGAGCATCCGCTCACCGCGCGCGTGCAGGTCAATCGGATGTGGCAGCACTTCTTCAGCGCGGGACTCGTCAAGACGTCGGAAGACTTCGGCGTGCAGAGCGAGTACCCGATTCACGGCCCGCTGCTCGATTGGCTGGCGGTCGAGTTCCGTGAGCGAGGTTGGAGTCTGAAGACGATGCACCGCCTGATCGTCACGAGTGCCACGTATCGGCAATCGAGCCGCGTGACTCCCGAACATCGCACGCGCGACATCGAGAACCGGCTGTACGCGCGGGCCAGTCGTTTCCGCATGCCGTCGCTGTTGCTGCGCGATTGGTCGCTCGCGGCGTCCGGCTTGCTCGATGCACGCACGGGCGGAGCGCCGGTTTATCCGTATCAGCCCGACGATATCTGGGAGGCTCTCGCGATCACGAAGGAACGCGACTTCACTTACCCCGCGTCGCAGGGGACCGACCTCTACCGCCGCAGCCTTTACACGTTTTGGCGTCGCACGGTGGGACCGGCCAACATGTTCGATGCCGCCAATCGGCAAGCCTGTCGGGTTCGAGCCACCCCGACCAGCACGCCGCTGCACGCGCTCACGACGCTCAACGATCCCACCTGGGTCGAGGCCGCGCGAATGCTCGCCGAACAGAGCCTCAAAGCCGCCGCCGATGTCGATGGCCGACTCACTCACGCCTTCCGCCGAGTCGTTGGCCGCCAGCCGACCGATCAAGACATGCAGACTCTGCGCCGCGCCTATGCACGACAGACCGCGATCTACAAACCGGATTCCGAAGCGGCCAAAGCGCTGCTCAGCGTCGGTGCAAGCAAACGCGATGAGTCGCTCAACCTCACCGAGCACGCAGCGCTGTCGGCGGTGTGCCTGGCGATCCTCAACTTGGATGAAGCCCTGACGAGAGAATGAATTCAAAGTAACTCGAAGCGTCAGCGAGGGCGAACGCTTCAAGAGACCGCTGACTCGGAGCGTTTTGGAGCATTCGCCCTCGCTAACGCTTCGGGTTACATGGAACTAAACTCATGACCGACTTGCATCATCAAAACATCGCCCGAGTGACACGTCGCCAACTCTTCGGTTCGGCGGCGGGAGGCGTGGGACTCGCCGCGTTGGCGTCGCTCGCTGCGAACAGCCCATCGCACGCGGCGGACACCGGCCTGCCGGGACTGCCACATCATCCGCCCAAGGCCAAGCGAGTCGTGATGCTCTGGCAAGGGGGCGGCCCTTCGCATGTGGACCTCTTCGACGATAAACCAGTCATGCGCGAGATGGCGGGCAAGGACATTCCCGATTCCGTGCGCGGAACGACGCGCCTCTCCACCATGTCGAGCGGTTATGGCAAGTGGCCGTGCCTCCCGTCGATCAAGCCGTTCAAGAAGTACGGCCAAGCGGGAACCGCGCTCAGCGAGATGCTGCCAAACGTCGGCGCGATTGCCGACGACATTTGCGTCGTGCGCAGCATGCACACGGAGGCGGTGAATCACGCTCCGGGCGTGACGTTCTTCATGACGGGTGCGCAAGTCCCCGGACGGCCGAGCCTCGGTGCTTGGCTGTCGTATGGACTCGGCAGCGAGACCGACAACCTGCCGACCTTTGCCGTGATGACGTCGAGCGACAAGGGCAAGACGTGCGGCCAACTCTTCTTCGATTACTACTGGGGCAGCGGCTTCCTGCCCAGCCGCTTTCAAGGAGTACGGTTTCGCAACACGGGCGACCTCGTGCCGTACTTAGCCAATCCTCCGGGAGTCAGTCGAGAGGCACGTCGCGCATTGCTCGACGATCTCGCCGTGATGAATGCCGCGCATCTGGCTGACTACGGCGATCCCGAAATCGACACGCGCATCGCCCAATACGAACTGGCGTTTCAGATGCAGACCAGCGTCCCCGATTTGGTCGATTTCTCCGGCGAGACGAAAGCAACTCTCGACCGCTACGGCGCGGACGTGCTCGTCAAAGGGACGTTCGCCAACAACTGTCTGGTCGCACGGCGATTGCTCGAACGAGGCGTTCGGTTCGTCCAATTGATGCACTCCGGCTGGGACCAGCACGGCAACCTGCACACACAGCTTGAGCAGCAATGCCGCGACACCGAAGGCCCCAGCGCCGCGCTGGTCCAAGACCTGAAGGATCGCGGCATGCTCGACGACACGCTGGTCGTGTGGGGCGGCGAGTTCGGACGCACGCCCTTCGGCCAAGGCGATCCCGCCAATCCGAAAGGCCGCGATCACTTCGGCCGAGCCTACAGTTGGTGGCTCTCCGGTGGCGGCATCAAACGCGGCACGACCTACGGCACGACCGACGACTTCGCCTGGAACATCACCGAGAATCCGGTCCACATCCACGACATGCAAGCCACCATTTTGCATCTCTGCGGCATCGACCACACGCGGCTCACGTTCCGCTACCAAGGCCGCCAGTACCGACTCACCGACGTGCATGGCCAAGTTGTGAAGGAGATTCTGTCGTGATGCGTACAAGTTTGCTGATGCTGGTCGCGGTGATGTACTCGGCAAAGGTGCGGGCGGAGGCGATTCGATCCGGCGCGGGTTGGGCAATTCATGCACAGCGGGAGCCAGAAGATTGGACGAAGTTGATCGTCGGCGGGAATCTGGTTGCGAAGAAGTTGGTGAAATCGGAAGCGGCTCCGAATGATCACAACACTGGGAGCGAGTTGCTGCATCTGACGGACGGCGTGTTGGCCGGGGCGGAAGGGCGGATGTGGAGCGACAAGCGGGCGATGGGCTGGGCTTATCAGCCGTATGTGCGGCTGAAGTTCGATCTCGGAAAGTCCGAGCGAGTCGGACAAGTGGTGATGCGGCTGCAAGTGATCAGCAAGGACAGCACGCTCCCCGGCACGATCACGGTTTCGCTGAGCGAGGACGGCCAGGAGTTCTCGCCCGTTCGCAAGTTGTCCGTTCGCAGGAAGCCCGGCGACGATGCTGCCGCGACCTATGAATCGCTGCCATTCGATCCGCCGGGAATCTATGCGGTCGTATTGGATGTCGGTTATCAGGCTCGCTTCGTGCAGATGGATTTCGCACTGCGCGGCACGTTGGTGACGGATGAGCTGGCGATCGTGCCGGCGGTCGGTGAGGTCAAGCCGATCCCGCCGCCACCCGTCATCACGACCGAGTACCGCGACTATGTCTTCGATCGCCGCGATCAGTTTCGGAAGATGATCGCTCCGGGGAATCTGTTGGCGGGTCGTGAACTGCGTTACTCGCCGCAGCCGACGCAGTATCTGAACATCGACGACGATGATCCGCGTCAGTTGACCGACGGGAAATTCAGTGAGCGGATCGACGAGGCTATCTGGTTCGACCGGAGTTGCGTCGGCTGGCAGGGGCCACCGCAGGCGACGATCTTCGCCGATCTCGGTGCGCCGCAGCCGATCGACTCGGTCGTGATTCGTCTGCTCGGAGGAGCCGCGCAGAACGCGCTGGAGTTTCCGGATGAAATCCGCGTGCTGCTCAGTGACGACGGTCTCGAATATCACTTGGCGGCGTCGCGGCATAAACGCGGGCTGGATGATCTCTCGGCGGATGCTTACAGCCTGCCGGAAGAGAAGATTGCCTGGGTTCACAACTTTCGGTTGCCGGTGAAACAGAAAGCTCGGCATGTCGCCGTGCAGGTGCTTCACAAGAAGCAGTACATCGTCAGCGATGAGCTGGCCGTGGTGAAAGGGACCGACAGTCTCCCGGCGTTTCAGCCGAAGCCGGACACGCGAGTCGCCTTGGTCACGGACGGCGTCGCCTTCACGCCGGTGTGGGGCAACGTGCAGCCGATCTGCCAGAACCTGCCGCTCCGGTCGCGGTTGGAGAAGCAGGACGCTCGATCGGGAGACAAGTTCGACAAGCCCTGCAAGATTTTGCTCGACCTGCCGGAGACGTTGAAGTTCGCGACGGCGGGCATCACGCCGACGGAGGTCAAACACGACGGACGCACCTTCCGGCGTTACGCGATCAACTGGGCCGGCGAAGGGACCGATTTTCTGTTGCAAAGCCTGTTGCCGACGGGTGAGACCGACGTGCTCTACACGTTCGGCGACAGCGGCAACGGGCCGGAGAACGAACGGCGCATCGCGTGGAAGTCGCTGTTCATTCCCCCCGCGCGAGTCCCCAAACGTCTGCACGTCAGCTTGTCGTGGGCCGAATCGGTTCAGCTCTACAAGACGTGGCCGGACTACTTGCAGGCTCAGCGTCATTTGGGCTTTAACGCGGTCGGCACGATGCCCTGTTATTGGCAACAGAAAGACATCCCCGAATATCAAACGATCCTGAAGGAGATTCGACGGCAGGGTTTTCAGATCGTGCAGATCGAATCGCCTTCGGGTGCGCTTGAGGTGGATCGCAAGCAACAGGAGACGCTGTCGATTTTCACCGACGGCAAATTCACGGATGTCTGCCCCGCCTATCGCGGACAGTATTACAAGAAGGAACACGCCACCTTCGCGGAGTGCGCCGTTTGGATTCAGCCCGACATCATCTTCTACGACATCGAAGCGTACTGGCGCGGAGCCACAAATGCCTCGCTGTGCCAGCGCTGTCGAGAACGCTTCCAGTCCGGGAAGTTCAAAGACTGGGACGCTTACTGTGCCGCGATGGGCCGCGAGATTCATCTCGACATGAAGACCACGATCGAAAAGTCGCTGGCCGATGCAGGAGTCAAACGGCCAATCGTCTACGGCAGCTACCGCACCGAACCGATCACGCCGCTCAACGACGGCCTCTTCGCGTTCGACAACACTTATCCCGACCTCCTGCAAATGGCGATGCCCAGCCTGTACGTCGCCGGCAACCCACTGGCCGTCGCCGAAAGCATCACGGCCAACCGCGCCCGCATGAAAACGAACGACATCATCCCCTGGCTGAGCACCGGCTGTTACGGCGAATACGACCCGGTGCGGACGCGCGACATGATCCTGGAAGCATTCGCGAACGGAGCTCGCGGCGTGACCTATTACTGGTACGCCCACTTCGACGCGGGCCATTTCAAGTCGCACGCCGAAGCGATCAACATCGTCGCGCCCATCGAAGACCTCTTCATGGACGGCACACCGCTGGCGAACCTCAAGTGCAGCCACGACAAACTCAAAGTCTGCGGCATGGGCTTGAACGGCGAACAAGCGGTGCTGGTCTCGAATTATCAGGGCGTACCGCTCGGGACGAGCATCACCGTTCAAACATCGGCTCGGCCGGGAACTCCCGTCTGGGATCTCCACCGCGGCAAACAACTCGGCGAGACTCAAGCCAACGGCACCTTTACCGTGAAGCTCGACGAGTTCGCCGCTCACCTGTACTACCTGGGCCGTGAATACGGTTCGGAGGTCGGTCGATGACGCTTCGCGAAGTCACATTTGTTTGAGATTACAAAAGAGTCCAACGAATGAAAGGAGACGACGAATACGGCCGACCTCGGAATCATTCGTCGTCTCCTTTCATTCGTTGGACTCCTTCCCTCCAAATGGATTGCAGAGTCCCATCGCGCGGGTGCGAGGTGCGTCAGGCCCCTTCGAATCGACACCGAGTGAAGAAAAGTGTTCTGGAGTTCGATAAGCTGCTAAACCATCAACCCAGCGTGTCCGTTTTATTGACTCAAGTTCCCAAAGGCCCGAACTCCTATGTCGCTAAAGAAGCATTCGACGAATCTGTCGGCGTCTGGATTTGATCGGTCTCGTCGCAAGCTCTTGACGGCGGCGGGAATCGGCGGACTCTCGCTGCCGGGCTTCTTACAGATGCAGAGCCATGCCGCATCGCGCAGCGGTGCGGGACAGGGCCAAGCGAAATCCTGCATCATCCTCTTTTGCTGGGGAGGCATGTCGCATTTGGACACGCTGGATTTGAAGCCCGATGCGCCTGTCGAAATTCGGGGCGAGTTCGCTCCGATCCCAACCGTTGTGCCGGGAATCGAGATTGGCGAGCACCTGCCGAAGCTGGCGCGGCACACCGACAAACTGGCAATCATTCGGTCGATCTCTCACGACGATGGGTTTCACGGCCGAGGCATGTATTGGAACCTGACGGGACACAAGCCGCCGCGAGTCGCCAACATCGCTCCGATGCGCGATGACTGGCCGTCGATCACCGCTGTGATTTCCAAGTTCCGCACTTCGCCGCGCGGGGTGCCGAACGCCGTTCGGATGCCGTATCCGCTGGTCGATAACGAGACGCTGCAAGCGGGCGAAGACGGCGGTTGGCTGGGAGTGAAATACGACCCGATCGTGTTGCGCCCTGCCAGCGGGACGCCTTACGAGGGGAGTTCCAAGACGCTCGGTGCCGAAGTCTTGAAGCTGCATGATGTCGATCAGAATCGACTGGCGACGCGGCGCGAACTGCTGTCGTCGCTGCAAGGCACCGAGCGACCTTCGGGCGACTATGAAAGCTTCAACCACTTTCAATCGCTCGCCAAAGATATCCTGTCCGGGACCGCGTTGCAGAAGGCTTACAACTTCGACAACGAAGACCCGAAGGTGCGCGAGTCGTATGGAACTCACATCGCCGGCCAAAGCTTGCTGCTGGCTCGGCGGATGACCGAAGCGGGTGTGCCGGTCGTTCAAGTCTGTTGTGGCCCCGGCGATCTCGGCGGTGGGCGAGACACTTGGGACACGCACGGCAACAACTTCAATCATCTGAAGAATCGCCTGCTGCCGGTCTTCGATCACACGGCGTCGGCGCTGTTGCAGGACTTGTCGGATCGAGGCACGCTCGATGAAACACTGGTCGTGATCCTGACCGATTTCGGCCGCACGCCGCGCATCAACGCCAACGCCGGCCGCGATCATTATCCGAACGTCTATTCGGTCGCCTTCGCCGGCGGCGGCATTCGAGGCGGACAAATCTACGGCAGCAGCGACAGCCACGCGGCCTTCCCCAAGTCGCAACCCGGCACACCGCCGGATATTCACGCCACGATCTTCCACGCCCTCGGCATCGACCCCAAAGCCGAACTCCGCGACATGCTCAATCGCCCATTCCCGATCAGCGACGGCGAAGTGCTGGCTCTGACTTAGCACGACCCGCAAGCGAGTGATCGTTCGGCTGGTTCCAAGCTCATGGAAGTTCCTTCAATGGGGTCAGTTCCAGGATGTCGGTTTGATACCACTGCTTCTCGTTGAGCTCTCTCGCACCTTTGTCGGCGAAGCGATAGCCCACGACGTGCGATGGATAGTGATGTCCCTCGGCGGTCAACTTCCATTCGCTGAAGACGTGCCGCGTGTCGGTGTAGTCGATCGCCAGGAGCCGCTGAGTTTCTTTGTCGAACAGCAAGTCGATCGGCTCCTTGATCGATTCAGAGACGCGCAGCCCGAACGCGGGCTTGTCAGCCACGGTCGTGTCGGCGATCGTCGTCACCTTCGATTTCGGATCGAGCAGAATCCGCAGACTCCAAGCCCAGCAGAGCACTCGGACTTTGTCCTTGTCGCGCTTGCTCTTGCCGATCCACCAATCGCCACCGACTTGCACGACCGAGGTCCGATTCTCTTTCTCATCCGCCGTGACCGGAGCAGCCGGCGTCGCGGTAATGAGCACCCGCTCGCGAAAGCGAAACAGCGTGAGCAACTTCGCTTCGCCCCCCGCCGTCTTCACGACCTGCTCGACGACCTTATTCGCGTCGGCTTCCTCCGCCTTGAGATCGGGCGTGACGACACACAGCAAAACTAGACTCGGCACAACCAACTTCATCGAAGTGAGCATGAGGGGACTTTCTTGATCGAGTGGATTCGTAGCCACGCTGGCCAAGAGCGTGGGATTTATGTCGTCAATCGCCCACGCTGTTGGCGAGCGTGGCTACGGCTGCGATGTAGGCTTTTTCGGCGATGCCAGCAATTGATTCAACACCGCCTCAACGGATGCCTGGCAGGGGCCGGTGAGGGACCAGGATTGTTCGTAGCCGCCACGGTCGCGAAAGATCGAGTCGGGGCCATAGTACCAGACACCGCACTCACCGTAACCGGCGACGCAGACGAACGAGTTGGCTGCCGCGACCTGTTGAGCGAACAATTGGAACTCCACGAACGGCTCGCCGGGCAGATGCACGAGCTGCAGCGCACCGAGCTTTAATCGCGAGACCGACACGCGATGCCCCGCGTTCAAGCGAGCAGCCCAGGCCGAGAACATCGCCGCTTTCATGCGTTCGCTGAAAGGACGCCCGGCTTGCAATTGCTCGCGTAAGGTCGCCGCGCTGAAGGCTCCGTCGTCGCGCACGGTGAATCGCAACTCGGCTTGATGCCACGCACTTCGAGCGGATGCTCGATGCTCGCAATCTTCGGCATGAACCCAACGCACGGCCCGTCACCGATCGGCGGAGTCACGTCCGCTCGAAAGGTCGCGAGTTGCAGGAGCGGCTCTTCCGCCATCACAGCCGAGGTTGCCAGCCAGACAGCGATCGCTAAGCACGTTCGATAATTCATATTTTCTCCTACGAGCGTCGGGGGAAGGAGTCCAACGAATGAAAGGAGACGACGAATCTCTGTCTTCATTCGTCGTCTCCCTCCATTCGTTGGACTCCTCCTCTTCAGATCGCTATTCGATATACACCGCGAACAATCGCGCCGCATTGTTGTCGGGCAGATGCACCCGCACGGCAAACGGTTGATTGAACGGTGTTCGATCCTTCGCGGGAGCAGCCCAGACAATCGGCTGTCGCGTGCCATCGGCGGTAACGCGAGCGGCCGCCGATCCCGAATAGCCGGCGATCGGCCGATCCTGATCGTCGAGCAGCTCGACGGTGATCGGCGCGGCATCGCTGACTCCGCTGCAATTGAGAAACAGCTTGCGGCCACGCGGCGATGCGTCGATCAAACTGGTCACGCAATGACCGGGATCACCCGCGTCGTGACGGGAGAGGTATCCGAATCCATCACGGCGCAACGTCGCGAGGCCAATCTCCTGCGAGCGGTATTTTTCCTCGCAATCCCAGTGCGAGTACCAAAGAAACGTCATCTCGCCGACGTTGACGAATGCGTGACCTTGCAGCAGCGCGACAGAATCCCATTCGCCGTCGCGGCCATGTTCGAGCACCTTGAAATTCGGGATCGGCTCGCGAAACCGGACGCCGTCATTGCTGAGCGCCAGGCCGAGGTCGATCTTCAATCCGTTGTGCCCTTTCGCTCCGGCGGGTTGTCCTTGCCAGATGCCGTGCAGGCCAACGAGCACATTGCCGCGATTCCAGACGCCGACTCCCATGTGCATCTGCTTGCTGAAGCCGGCCAGCATCGCGACCATCGTTAAGCCAACACCACGGTGAGGCGAGTTGCCCCGAGGCGTAATAAAAATTGCCGAAGCGATAGAGGCTACTAACTTCAAACCGCTCACCCCCCGCGTTGGCCGGTCGGTCGCCGACGATCTTCCATTTCAAACCGTCGCCGCTCGTCGCGGTGATCATCGCGCCGACTCGGCCTTCCTTGATGCCGACGTGACTCATGCCGCCGCGGATGTCGGCGTAAGGCATGTGTGCGATGTAAGCCACCTTGAATCGCCGCGACGGATCAGGATCGGCCGGGTCGTGCATCACCGAGAGGAAGTCGTTGACCAACGTCATCGACTGCACCTCTCCCTCGATCAAGCAGATGTTGTTCTGCTTGTTCCCGCCGAGATCGACGAGTCCCAACTCCGACTTCGTCCAGGCGATGCCGTCGGTGCTCTCGGCATAGCACATCGGCCGCCACCAGCCGGGAGCCTGACCTCCCTCCAATTCGCGTTGGATCATGCCGAGATACCACATCCGAAACTTGCTGCCGTCGTGCAGGACGGTGCCGTAGAGAATCGCGTGCCCGTAATCCGGCGACCCCTTTGGCCCGCAGCGCACGACCGGGTTCGCGGGATGCTTCTCCGGCGTGACCAACGTCAGCTTGAGATTGTGCTGCCAAGCGATGTTCTGATCGTCGAACGCGAAGAAGACAGTTTCGGTTGGCTCGGCGGCGTGTGCGGATGCGGCGAATAGGAGGAATGCCGTTAGCAGAATTGGATGGGGTTTCATGGGGTTCCTTTGGGATTTCTGCGTGGGGCGGGGGAGTCCAACGAATGAAAGGGAGACGACGAATAAGAAGTTCCATTCGTCGTCTCCCTTTTATTCGTTGGACCTCTTCCTCCGAACTCCTCGAATCATCAGCTTGGTCTTTCCAAAGCAAACAATAAGCCCGATCTCGCAACCCATCAAACGCAGATGAGTTTGCATCGTTCGCACGGCGCGGGCGGAGATGTCGTCGTAAATCGCATCGACCTGCACGCAGACGGACTCCTCGACCAGGAACGGTGTGATGTCACTGTTGGGAAGCCGACGTTCGTGAAAAGTCGGCTCGACGTTGAGATCTCGAAGGCAGCTCAATCCACGCGACTGCCATTCGACCAGTGCCAGCTTGCGACAAGTCGTTGTCGGATACCCCACGCCGATCGCCCGGTGCAATTCGAGAATGCCCTCACGAATCGTGTGCAGCACCGGTTTGTGATGCGGCTGAATCAAGTCGGCGATGTGTTCGTAGTCTTCCTCGATTGGAACATCACGATGGTCGTAGGGAACACGCTCGATGATGGCCCGGTCCATCGCGAAGTTCGCAAGCAATCCCAACTGCATCCGCCAGAACTTGAGATAGCACAGCAACTGCGTAAAGTTCTCCGGAGCGAAGCCTTCTGGTTGATGCTTGAGTTCCGGAATGATCTGTTCGGCAACAATCAAATCGGGCTCGAAGACATCTATGGCATGATCGCGATAAATCAGCTCGCGGCGCGTGGTCTGCTTGGCAATGAATGGAATCCCCTTTTCGATCAATCGCTGCTCCAATGCCTTTTGATAACACTCCTCGCGAACGCCGGGACCGACTTCGTTGTGGACATCGAAGATGCAGCCGTTGACCAATTACGACAATTCTTTGTGGATGATCTTTTCGGGCATGAAGGGGAGTCCAACGAATGGGAAGGAGACGACGAATGGGAAGGCACATGGATCAGAAACATTCGTAGTCTGTTTCGCAATCATTCGCTCGTCCGCTGACATCCTTTGTTTTCCTGTCTTCATTCGTCGTCTCCCTTTCATTCGTTGGACTCCCCCCGCATGAAAATCACCGCCATCAAAACGGTCTTGCTCACCGGCCCCTGCACCAACGATCCGTTCCTCAGCGAGTGCCGTCGACATCGCAGTGCCGCGTTCATCGAGATTCACACCGACGCGGGCTTGGTCGGCATCGGCGAGTCCTACAACGGCTACCGCTGTGCCGAGCTGTATCCGGCGGCGGTCGAGATTTTCGCTCCGATCCTGATCGGCAAGACGGTCGATGATGTGCCGCGGCTCTGGCAATGGATGTATCAGTGCGAGCACTTTTGGTGTCGCAGCGGCTTCGGCATCGGCGTGATCAACGGCATCGAAGCGGCCTTGTGGGACTTGAAAGGCAAGGTGGAGAACAAGCCCGTTTACGAATTGCTCGGCGGCCTAAAGCACGAGTGCCTGCCGGCGTATGCGACCGGCGGGCCGAGCAATTACCCGAAGGAACGACTCGCCGCGAAGATCGACCATTACCTGTCGCTCGGCTTCCGAGGCTTCAAGATCGCAACGGGAGTGCTCACCGACAAAGGCTTCGAGCAACCTCTCACCGCCCGCGAGGCCGCGCAGTTGGAAGCTGACAAGTTGCGGTTCATCCGCGAGCGATACGGCTCCGAAGTGACCGTCTGCCTCGACGGCCACATGGGCAACCGCCCGGAAGGCGAGGGGGAGTGGGATGTCGAAACTGCCGTCGCCGTCTGCGAGGCCGTCGAACCGTTCAACCTCTTCTTCTTCGAGGAGCCGCTGCACTACGACAACCCGAACGGTTACTCGGAACTCTGTCGCCGCACGAACGTGCCGATCGCCGGGGGTGAGTGCCTGACCGGTCTCCCCGAATGGCGAACCTTCATCGAAAAGGACTGCTTCGACATTGGACAGCCCGATGCGTCGTACTCCGGCGGCCTGAAGTTGTGTGTCGATGTCGCGAAGCTCTTCGAGGAACGTGGCCGCAAGATCGCAACTCATGCCTGGGGAGCGGGCGGCTCGTTCATGCAGAACCTGCACGTCGGCTTCGCGTGCTCGAACACGGTCATTCTGGAGATCGCTCCCGACTATGGCCCGCTGCACAGCTTGATCATCGGCGACAGCTTTCAGATGCGCGACGGCCGCGTGCTACCGCCGAGCAAACCCGGCCTCGACATTACTCTGACCGACAATGTCAAACGCCGCTTCCCGTTCATTCCCGGCAGCGGTGAGTTCAATGACGTGCCGGGCAAACGGCTCAGCGATTGGGAAGACAAAGTCGATGCCGAGTTGGCTCGGCGCGAATCGGGGGAAGTCCAACGAATGAAGGGAGACGACGAATGAAGACGTCGCCAATCGAAACCTCGTTGTGAATTCAGCCTTCCTTGTCTTCTCCCATTCGTCGTCTCCCTTCATTCGTTGGACTCCTCCCCGCTAAAAAAGAACTCGCCCATGACCAACGTGATGATCGACGTCCGCGTGGACGAACCGGCACTCGAACAATTGCGATCGCGCCGCGACCTGCATCTCACCGTGACCGCCGTCGGCATGGACGACGAGGAAGAGGCGAGACAGCACGATCCGGCAATGCTGGCTCAGCAGGACGTTTTGTTTGGCTCGTACTTGCCGACGAATCATCCAGCCCTGACGCGGCTGAAGTTCGTGCAGATCAGCTCCGCCGGCTACGGGCAATTGCTCGGCCAAGACCTGCCGGGGCGAGGCATTCGCGCATGCAATGCGTCGGGCGTGTTCGATGTCGCGATCGCTGAATGGAACGTGGCGATGATGATCAATCTGGTTCGCGACCTGCGGCAGATGATCCGGCATCAAGAGGCCGGAGAATGGGTGCGCGAGCCGCGCTTCCAAAACGAAATCCGGGGCGCGACCGTCGGCCTGTGGGGCTACGGCGGCTTGGCTCGGCAGACGGCGAGGCTCTGCAAGTCGCTGGGGCAAACCGTGTGGGTGCTGACTCGTGACGGAGTGAAGCCGCGCGAGAACACATTCGTCGTCCCCGATACCGGCGATGTCGATGGCGTTCTGCCCGACCGCGTCTTCACTCAAGATCAGAAGCACGAGTTCCTGGCCGGATTGGATTTTCTGATCCTCGCAATGCCGCTGAATCCGTGTACTCAGGGACTCATCGGCGACGACGAGTTGCAATCGCTTCCACGGCATTGCCTGCTGCTCAATCCCGCGCGCGGGCCACTCATCAAAGAGGAATCGTTGTTGCGTGCTCTGCGTGAAGGCTGGATCGCCGGCGCGGCGCTCGACACGCACTACCATTACCCAATGCCGCCGGATCATCCGTTGTGGAAGTTTCCGAACGTCATCATGACGCCGCACATCTCCGGCTCGGCTCGCGGCCCGCATTACCTGCCGCGACTTTGGTCGATTTTCACGCAGAACCTCGACCGTTTCACCGCTGGAGCACCGCTGTTGAACGAATTGTCTGCGCGCCAGTTGCAGGCCTGACGGAGTCCAACGAATCAAGGGAGACGACGAATGAAGATGGAAGTGATCGCGCCACAGAATTATCGCGGGGGAGCGTCGGGCAGCGGAACGCAGGCGGTGCGGGCGGGGAATTTGATTTTGGTCGGCGGCCAGATGTCGCTCGATGAGCAGGGACGAGTCGCCGGTTCTGACATCGCCACGCAGGCTCGGAATGCGTTTGAGGCGTTGAAGCGAGTGCTCGCGGAGGCGGGGGCCGGGATGCAGGATGTCGTCAAGCACAACATCTATTTTCAGTGCGACGGCGGCGACGCGGAGGTCTCGATGTTCTTGGACGAGATTGACCGAGTGCGGCTCGATTACTTCTCCGACCCCGGCCCGACGACGACCGAAACGCGAGTCGGACTCGATCGTGAAGGGGCGTTGATTCAGATTGATGCTTGGGCCGTCGTCGGTGAACCGCGAGAACGCTTGATGCCCGCGGGCCACTGGAGCTGGAGCAAGCCGCTGCCGTTCACTCACGGTTGGAAAGTGGGCGACATGATCTTCGTCGGCGGACAGCGGTCGCTCGATGCACACGGCAATGTGCTGGGAGTCGGTGACATCGAGATTCAAACCGATCACGCCTTTCGCAATCTCGACACGCTGTTGCGAGCCGGAGGCGGCGACCGGAACAGCCTGATGCGGCAGAACACGTTCTTCCGCTTCTTCGGCCAGGGACGCGAAGTCACCGACTATTGGGAGAAGATGACGAACGTCCGTCGGCGGTACATGTCGGTTCCGTCCGCCGCCGGAGCGGGGCTGCGGATCAACGGGTTTCCGAACTCGTCCGAGCTGATTCAGGTCGAAGGGATCGGCGTGCTCGGCGAAGACAAGCAGCGTCTGCAGCCCGACAACCATTGGGACTGGAGCATCCCCAACACGCAGTTCACTCAAGGCTGGCGGATCGGCAAGCTGGCGTTCATCGGCGGCCAGATCTCCGCCGACAACCGAGCGAAAGCGGTTGGCAAGGACATGGAGACACAGACACGCAACGTCTTCCAGTTTATCCGCAAAGTGCTGGCCGAAGGGGGCCTCGATGAGAGCGATGTCGCCAAGCTCTACATCTATTACCACGGCGACGGCGACTGGAACCAGATCGCCGAAACGAAAGCGACGATCGACCGCGTGCAGCGCGAGTTCTACGCCGACCCCGCCCCGGCCGTGACCTCGATCCGCGTCTCCGGCTTCGCGTTTGAAGACCTGCTGATCGAGATCGAAGCGTTCGCCATCTGCCGAGATTGATCTCAAGTAACCCGAAGCGTGAGTTTTGAAGTTGCGCAGTTTTTTAATTGGCCCCATCCGGCTTGCCCGGATGGTGAAAACGATGGAGAGCTAAGTCGCAAGCATCACAGACCACTCCCCCTGTTTTCCCGCAGTTCGCCGCCGGAGGCGGCGAACTGCGGGAAAACAGAGAGGTGGGCAGAGTGTCGATTCGGATTAGCCCGCCATCAGATTCACCATCCGGGCAAGCCGGATGGGGTATTGCCTAATTACCACATTTTCTCGATCAAACTCGTTGCGACGACCTCAAACTGCGCAACTTCTAAGAGCGTGAGTGAGGGCGAACGCTTCGGAACGCAATGAATTCAGAATCGCGTGAAGCGTTCGCCCTCGCTGACGCTTCGGGTGACATCAGGAGACAACGAATGAAGCCCAGCCCTGCCGAGAGTGATGACGTTGGTCGATTTTATTTCCGTCACATTCGTCGTCTCCTCTCATTCGTTGGACTCATCCTCGCTTTCATCGGTCGCGCGGAAGCCGACGAACCGAAGACGCCCGCGCACCGGCTGATTGTCGGCTGGGACGATGCCGTCATCGTCTGCGGGCCGGGGACGGTGGCGGGGATGGACTCACCGCAGGCGATCGAGCAGATGGTCAAGCGTTGGAAGGGGCGCGGGCATCAAGGCATCTATTGGCGAGTCGATGAAGCGATGCTGCCCGATCGGTTCATGACGCGGTGGAAACCGAAGGTCTCGCCGAGAGTGAACTACTTGCTCGAGCGCGTCGATCAGAAGCTGCATGAGTTCCCGGTGCTCAAGACGCTGCTCGCGGCGGCCGAGCGGGAACAGCTCGAAGTCTGGGCGTGGTATCCGACGATCTACAGCAACGGAGCACCGCCGACCGGACCGGGCTTCACACAGGCGTGGCTCTACGAGAACAAGTTCGGCACCGATCATTCGGAAGTCCTGTCGGTCGATCGTGCCGGGAACAAGCACTTCATGGTTTGGGAGTACGCGTACCCGGAGGCTCGCAAAGCGAAGGTCTCGGAGTTCGTGCAGTTCGCTCGCGACTACGGCTTCAAGCGGTTCGTCGCCTGCCTGCGAACGGAGGCCGCGCAGATGCAGCCGGCTCCAAAGCACGCCGATCAATTCGGCTTCAACGCGCCGGTCGTGGCTGAGATGAAGAAGCGGCACGGCATCGACATCCTCACCGACGCGCGCTTCGACTACTCGCATCCGAAGTTCGATCTCCGCGACCCGCTGGTCGAAGCGTGGAGGAAACTGCGCGGCGATTACCTGACTCAGTTCTATCGCGAGTTGCGAGCCGCTCTGAACGAGGTCGATCCGACGATTCAGATCGCGGTGCAGATTCCGGGCGACCGAGCGGGGACGTGTCTGGGCAACTGGCATCTCGACTGGCGGACGTGGATCGACGAGGGACTGGTCAACGAGCTGGTCGTGCCGGTGGTGCTCGACGGTTACGAGGGTTACGGGCCGCGAGCCAAGCTCGCCGACTTCGGCTACATCGACGGAGCGGTTTCGGTCGAGACGGTTCGCCAATTCGTGAAGCAGAGTCGGCATCCGACGACGCGGGTGATTCAAGCCGGCGGGCCGGCGTCGAATTTTCACACTCCGCCGCCACACGCGACTGCTCAAGTCATCTGCCGCGACGTGCCCTACGCCGCTCAGTTCAACGCCTTCAACATGATCGAGTTCAGCCCGCAGGGAGCGACCGGCAGCGTGTTCTATCTGGACGACGTTTCGTTACGCTGGACGCCAACGCCGAACTTTGAGGCGCTCGGCAAGGAGATGCTGCTGCAAGCGAACTTCGAGTCGGCGGCGCGCGATCGCTGGACGTTGCGTGAGGGCCAAGCATCCGACATCACCATCGACAACGACGTCTCTTACGGGCACGAACTTCAGTCGTTGCGGATGCGCGGCTCCGGCGGACGAGTGGAGCTCGCCGCGCCGTCATTGACTTGGCAGCCTGATGGCCTGCTGCTCGTCGATGCCGACATCTTTCTCCGCAGTAATCTGCCCTACGTTCAAATCACGCCCGGCCCGAACGTCACCAGCTCCGATGAAGTCGGCCTTTCGTTGGTCACGACCGGCGACAACCAGGCGCTGATCGAACTGCGAACTCATCACGCCACCTGGCATCATCGCGAGGGTGACAAGCTGATCGACACGAAAGTCTCCGCCGCGTTCGATGCGTGGAATCACCTGCAACTGGTCATCGACCCTCCGAACAAGTCCTACCGAGTCTTACTGCAAGTCATCGGCGAAGCGCCGCGCCTGCTATGTCGCGGCTCGCTGAACCGCACGCCTGCCGCAAGTGATCCGCTCGCCGTCGAGTTTTTTTTCAGCCGCTCACAGACAAACACGGACGGCCCGGCGTTCGACAATCTGCGAGTCACTCGCCGCATTCTGAGAGGCAAGCCATGAGTTTTGATTCGGTCACTCTCGCTGATCGGATTCAACGGCGACGTTCCGGCTACTCGCTGGAGCAGCCGTTTTACGTTGACCCCGCGATCTTTGAGATCGATCTCGATCGCATCTATCGGCGGCACTGGCTGCTGGCGGGGCCGACGTGCCGGCTGGCGCAGAGCGGGGACTTCTTCACCTATCAAATCGCGAACGACTCGCTGGTCATCCTGCGTGACGAGTCGGGCGAGGTGCGGGCATTTCACAATGTCTGCCGGCATCGCGGCTCGCGAGTTTGTCTCGACGAGCAAGGTCATGCGAAGCGACTCGTCTGCCCGTATCACAATTGGGCGTATGGGCTGGACGGAGCGTTGTGCTCGGCGCGGCGTCTGCCGGCGGACGGTCGAGATCATCCGCGCGAATTGGAAAGTCGTCGCCGAGAACTTTTGGGAGTGCTACCACTGTGCCCCGACGCATCCGGAATTCTGCGGCGTGATGTCATACGCTCACGCGCAGAACAACGAACGGCTGCTGGCCGAGCGACGGCAGTTTGAGCGCGCGTGGGAAGAGACGACTCGGCAACGGGGTCACAAAGTCGGTCGCGTTGAGTTGTCCGATCGCGGGCTGCATCAAGGAGGCCGAGTCGCCATTCGCCCCGGCTTCGTCACGCAGAGTCGCGATGGAAAGCCGCTCGCGCCGTTGCTCGGCGACTACTCCGAGTTCGACGGCGGCATCACCAGCTTCATGCACTTCCCGCTGATCTGGTACGTTGTCAGCAACGATCACGCGCTGCTGACTCGCTTTACGCCAGTCTCGCCGCTGGAGACGGAGTTGGAACTGACGTGGCTCGTGCGCGAGGATGCCGTCGAGGGACGCGACTACGATCCCGACGCCGTCTGCTGGCTGTGGCGAGTCACGGCCGAGCAA
Source organism: uncultured Planctomycetaceae bacterium (assembly GCA_964430385.1). Taxonomy (GTDB): domain Bacteria; phylum Planctomycetota; class Planctomycetia; order Planctomycetales; family Planctomycetaceae; genus CAYSHJ01. The sequence goes on along the minus strand of CAYSHJ010000959.1, from coordinate 6,552 downwards.
GACAAAACGATCTGCGAAAACAACCAACGCGGCATCCTGTCGAGCCGCTACCAACCCGGCCCGTATGCGACGACCGAATCCTCCGTAGACGAATTCGTGTCGTGGTATCTGCGGGAGCTTGATTCCAACGAATGAAGGGAGACGACGAATGCCAAGCCGAGAATTGAACACTGTTATCGGTCCTCTTTTTCTTCATTCGCCTGTCCCATATTCGTCTGTCATCAACAGCCACTCCAACGAGACGATAGACGAATGGGGGACAGACGAATGAGACGAGGAACGAAAAAGACGATGCACGGTGTGAAGGTGACTCGCTTCACAGTCACCAATTGCGCTCGCACCAGTCGGCATCGGCGAGAAGTGTCGATGATCAAGCCCAATTGGGAACGACTGCCTGTCCGAATTCGTCGTCTCCTTTCATTCGTTGGAAACGCCTACGCGACGAGCCGACCCTCTCAAAAGCGGACGTGCCGTTCCAACACATCCACTTGTTCGATTCGCAGAACCTTGCGTTCTGGTCCGAGTCTGAGCAAACCTACGTCTGTTATTTCCGAGTCTGGGACGGACTCTGCGAGTCGTCCTCAAAGATGCCGACCGATTCGCGATCCAGTTCGTGCCGAGCGACGCTGCTCAATGAAGCCGATAGCCCTGACTTCATTCGCCTGTCCCCATTCGCCTGTCATCTTCTTAGCGTGACCGTTGATGACAGACGAATGGGGGACAGGCGAATGAAGAAAGAGATGACACATGACAAACAGATTTTCTAGCCCTTGCTGCATTCGATGTCTCCTTTCATTCGTTGGACTCCTCTTCCCCGCCGTAGCATTCGCGGCAGACGTTCCCGCGCGACTCGCCTCCGAAGGTACGCCGCTCGGTTACCCGCGCATCAAGGAGCTGACCGACGGGGACGTGCAGCGAATGCCGTTCGATCTGGTCGAGATCGCCGCCACACTGGCTCCGCGCCCATTCCTCACCGTGGCTCCGCTGCGAGACGACAACTTCCCCGTGAAAGGTCTGACCGACGCCCAGCACGCGCTCACGCCGCTCTACAAACTCCACGCCGCCGAAGACCACCTGACCTTCGACTTCCCGGACGCCGAACACACCTTTCCTCCAGCCTCGCGTGAGAAAACCTACGCCTGGCTCGACCGCTGGCTGAAACCGAACGAGGTTCGGCCTTCAGCAACAGGAACGTAGGACGACCCGTTGAAACGCAGGGGTCAGTTCTTCGGCGATCAGGCGAATCCGCTTCTCGCTGCCGACGAGTGCTTCCATCACGACCTACTTGGTCTTGAGCTTCGGCTTGCGATCCTCTTCTTCCCCTTCAGTGATGTCCTTGAACTCGGAATTGACCATGGGGAGTTCGGCTTCGTTCAGGATCAGCTTGCTTGGCGCGGAAGACTCGGTTCACGCGAGCGATAGCCTGCATCAGTCCGTGGCCGCGCATCGGCTTGTCGGCGTACATCGTATGCAGGCAGGGGCGTCGAAGAGAAACTCGCATGAAACGCTTCCCCTCGTGTGGCCTTCCCGATGACAGGACAAGGTCGGCACACGCAAAGTGATCCGCCAAAGAAATCAGAACTGGCGGAGTTCAATGGCTGGCCTGGATTTCCCGCTGTCAACGCTTCACCCATCCCCTCGCGAGGACCGGCGCATGACTCGTGGACAAACTGGTTCGCTATTCCTTGTTTGAATGGCTCTTTCATCCGCAACTCTCACCCCGCTTCTACCGGCGCGCTCCCTGTCCCCTCTGTCTCTCCCTCATCTGAGGGTATGTGGCCTTATTGCTTTTTGTGAAGGGCCAGTGCCGCTTGGTATTCTCGTGAGAGATCGAAACCGACATTCTCGTCGGGAGCGATAATCTTGAAGGCGACGTACATCATGGAGACGAGATCCAGGCCACTAAACTTTCCCGGCAGAGATCGCAGGGTGTATTTTTGCGTGCTGTCGTTTGTGTCCAGACCCCTCTGCCCGAGAATGGCGATCTCGAAACCGATCTTCTGAACTTCCTGACGGGGAATCGCCTCAAAGCGCTCCAGTGCCCCCAGGCAGTACATCACGGCGTCCAGTCGCTCGATTCCGCCCGCAGCCTGGCGGAATGACGACCCCGCAAGTTTGTTCCGTTCTTCTTTCGACATCTCGGCAATCGGTGACCTGTCGTTCTGCTCGATGACCTTGATGAACTGGGCATCGGCTTCCTGCTCACGCCCGAGAGCAAGGAGTGCCTGTCCGAAGCCAAACACAGATTGTTGGTCGTTAGGCGAGAGTTCAACTGCACGTCGAAGGTGTTGCTCTGCTTCCTCGGCCTGATCCTCTTTCAACAGGCATGCCCCGAGGTTCCTGTGCGCCCAAGGATTGTCATTATCCTGTTCGAGCGCCTTGCGGAACGTGAAAATTGCTTCTGATTGTTTCTGTTGGCGAGCGAGGGCCACGCCCAATCCGACGAGGCTGTTCGTGTGGTCAGGAGCAATTTCTGTGGCTGTGCCGAGGTGCTGTACCGCCAAGTCAAGCCGCCCCATGTCGCTCATCGCCATGCCGAGGTTGTAAAATACTGGCAAGCTCTTTGGTCGTTGGAATCGGAGAATCTCCAGTATCCGAATAGCTTCCTGATACTGCCCCTTTTCAAGTTTGAACACGGCCACGTCGAGTGGATCGGGTTGTCCGTCTCCTGGCGACCACGTTACCTGAATGGTCCCCGCGTTGTCATTGATCACGACCCTTGCGCGCCCACCTAGTTGGCGGTACTCGAAACGTATCAGGTCGGTCACGGCATCCCGGAATGCGTCCGTGTTCGGCACTCGTGCGTGTGTTGGCAGGAGTGACTTATCCAGATCATCAACCGAGATCGTAAATGTGGATTCATGTGAAGAAGCCATGATCATCCCTCGAACGGTATTAACCTGAACCAACCCGTGACACCAATCTGATCGCCCCAGGCTTCGACCAGACGCTTGTCATTCGCCGCATCGTCGGGGATTTCGTCCGCCAGTCGCAGTAGCTTCTCTCCAATCGCCAGGAGACCGGCAACTCGGTATGGAACAACGATGGTCGGGTCCGTCAGCACACGCTCCCAGAAGGCGGCGAAGGCCGCACTCATGCCCACGCTCGCCTCGTAGATGAGCTTGGGGGCCATCTGCTTCACCTGCGGGCTGAGGGCTTGCTGATTTTCGGCCAGTTGTCTCCTGGCTGCATCGTTTTGCTGCTCGTGCAAGCCGGGGTACTCATGGCGCACCCATGCGTCCACACGCAGGCCGACCGGCATCGACCGAAGTTGCAACATCAACCCGTCAAAAAACTGATCCCGCAGCCCGATAACAGCCTGGACAGGCAGCCGCAACCCGCACTTCTTCAGATGGTCGTCCAAGAGCCGCCCTGCCGTCTCACGGCCGTGATCGGTCCCAACCAACTCGAAGCGGCTCGTCTCAGGTGCCAGAAAAAGCCGCAGCGCAAACCCGCACTGAAAGGCAATCAAGTAGTCGGCCAGCGCGGTGAATTTCGGGTTGTACCGCAGAGGATGCGCCGGTGAGAGACTCTTAGCTAGTTTGATGGCGGCCATCGTGCGCAGAGAGGAGTCAGCGGTCACAAGGACCGGGATACCTGTCGCTTCTTCCACAGCTCGCATGGCAAGTTGTGCTTCTTCTCGCATGTCTTCGTCACATCCCATTCCTGAAGAAGGAAGGTTCTCCAGTAACCCGCCGACACGATCGGTTGAATGAAACAGCAGAATTTCATTTTGGTGGACAGGGCAGGAGCAAAACAAGGCAGTGCGGGCAGCAAGAAGGGACAGGTCGCCTGTTCACATGGCCCCCTTTTCCCTTCCCTCTTTTCCCCTTTCGTCCCGCGTGTTCGCGTCCCTCTTTCCGATGGGCATGCCGGTTAAGCCGATGAACGAGGTGTTCGGCAGGGCGTCGCGTATAGACGCGGCGTCTTCCGCACGAGCACGACTCAGGTTTTGTATTCCTGGAAGGCACTGACCAGCGCCGCGAATGAGGTGTGAGGGTATTTCTTGAAACCTGCTTCATCGACGAAGACGAAGTCGTATCGTACTTCGGCCTGTGCCTGATTGATGTCGTCACACCATTGTTTGAGGCGAGCCATCTTCAGCGGCACATCGAGGTCTTCCTGGCCTTTCGTTTCGACGATCACAACTTCATTGGCACTGACCTTCACGAAAAAGTCCGGGTAATAGTTGGAAATGTTCCCGTCGGCGTTGACGTAGTCCAGCTTGAAGCCCACCGCGAAGTAATTCTTGGCGTAGGACACGATCTCGTCGGGGCAGCCCTCCAGGAACGCCGCGAATTCCAACTCGAAGCCGCTGTCGCCGATGATGCGGTTGAACACGCTCAACTTAGGAATCATGTAGCCTTGATCTTTGGCGACGAACGGGCGCGTGTTGCGCAGCTTGATATGGTCGCGGATCTCTGCGTTGCCTTTGTCCTGAACCGTGAGCGCGTTGATCGCTTTCTTGAAGCCTTCGATGATCGTCTTGGTCGCTTGCAGTTCAGAGAGATTCCGCAGTGTGTTCGGGTCTTCCAGTTCGATGGACTTGTCGAACAGATCGTCTTGCACGAACGCCTTCACCTTGGGATAGAGCACGTCGTAGCCGCTGACCAATCGCAAATCCTTCATGATCGTTTGCGCGAAATAACCAATCACGCTGCGATAGTCCGCGATGCCGGCGCTGTCCAGCACGGTCGTGTGTGTGACTTGGCCGGTGGTAATGTCCTTGAAGACGATCTCTCGCTGCTGTTCGGCGGTGAATTGCTGATACGGCACTTTGGCATGATCGAACAGCGCGGGCGTCAGCAGGTTCAGGTTCTTGTATTCGCGATAGATACGAGCCGTCATGACCGGAATCTCGATGTCGAGCGTGTCGATGTCCTTCTTGGTGTTCTGCGTATCCACTTCAACAACGAGCGGCGTCTTTGGACCAGTGCCCTCGCCCATCGGTTGGCGTTCCAACACGACACCCTCAGCCTGGATGGATTCCACGAAATCCATGAAGGCGTCGGTGCCGACGACGCTCACGTATTCGGTGACGCTGCCCGGATACATCTTGCGCAAGCCGCGTCCCAGCGTTTGTTCTGGCAGGATGTTGCTTTGGGCGGCGTACGGCCGCAGTCCGACGATGGTCGTCACGTTGCGAACGTCCCAGCCTTCTTTGAACATCATCAAGGAGACGATCGCTTTGGGCGGGTTGTCTCGGCCGTCGATGTCGTTCGCCAATTTACGGAGCGCTTCCAGTTCTTCTTTGTTCTTGCCGCTGGATGCCTCGGAAATCTCGCCATTGTTCTTGGTGTCGTCGGTCATGACGAACAGGATCGCCTTCTTGTCGAGCTTCTCGTGTTCTGCGTACGCCTTTCGCCATTCAATCACACCCAGGTTCAAGTAGTCCGCATACTTCTCCGTGAACTTCGCGCTCTGTCGTTCTTGCAGCTTGGCTCGGCTGGCTTGGTCGGGAAGCACGGGGTGTTTCACAACGTTTTGCGAGATGGCTTCGACTAACGGGTAGTCGGAAACGGTTTGCACAAAGATCGCGCCGTTGTTGTGTTTGGGCGTTGCCGTCACATCGACCTGCAACGATAGCGCGGAGTCTTTCTGCTTGAGCCGATTGTGGATGTCCTCGATGGACTTGAACCACGCCAGCTTGGCGTCATGAATGTGATGTGCTTCGTCGTTCAACACGACCAACTCTTCGATGTCGCGGACGATCATGCCCAGATCGACTTTGCTGTCGGTGGTTCCGCCGGTCGGTCGCGGCCCCAGGAAATAGTCCATCGTGTCGTCGTCGTCCGCCGATGGGATCGACTCATTGCCGGCGTATACACGATGGATGTTCGTGAGGAAGATGTTGCCCGTCTTGCGGACGACGCGGACTTCGTCTTGGACGTGCAGGGTCAGTTGAAAATCACTGCGCCAATCGCGGCCATCGAAACCGTTGTCGGGCAGCACGGGATCGTGGAAGAAGATTCGCAGTCCTTGAAAGTCCCTGTAAATTCGGTCGAGCACGATGATGTTCGGCGCAATGACGAGGAAGTTTCGGGCGAGCGTCGAATCCGGCTCGTACAACTTGTGAAAGAAGCTCCAGGCCAGGACGAGGCTCAGCACTTTCGTCTTCCCGGAGCCGGTGGCCATCTTCACGACGAAGCGTCGCCAGGATTCGTCGAACATGCCGGTCGAGACGGTTCCGGAACTATCGAACCGCAGCAGATCGAATTTGTCTTTCACGCCGATCACGTCATACAAGAAGACGATGGTCTCCAGCGCCTCGCGCTGCGCGAAGTAGTAGCGGAACTCTTCGGCTGTCCCATCCAATTGGGGCACGAGATGCTGCTCGATGAACCACCAGCGGAGCAAACTCTGGCTCGTCTCGGTCGCACCGGAATAACCGCTGTCGCGCCACGCCTTCACTTCCTTGCGAAGTGTCGGGACGAGCGGTGGCAGCAGTTTCTCGAAGCTCGTCGTCCGCAGCGCCTCGTCAGCCGGAAACCAGCGGATGGCCGGATCGAGGATCACGTAACAATCCTTGAGGCGACGCTTGTAGTCGGCGAA
>CAYSHJ010000958.1:0-2917 GCA_964430385.1 uncultured Planctomycetaceae bacterium | reverse complement strand
CTGCATCATCTCCGGGCAGGCGATGTGCGTCGTCGAAGGCCGCCGTTATGCGATGCGCGACGGTGCGACCGCGTTGCAACCGCGCGGCCGCGTGCATTACTTCATCAATGAAACTCAGAGCACGATGGAAATGCTCTGGGTTTACGCCGGCCCGAAGCCCGAACGCATCGTCGTCGAGGAACGCTGCGCCACCGAGGAAGGGAACCCGTGGAAATGAGAAGTCCTTCTTCGTTTCGAGTGGCTCTGACGAACGACTTCTACGATGCCGGAGGCCGACTGAAGTACCGCGATATCGGACTTAACCTGCTGGAGTCGGCGGCAGGCATTGAGGTCAGTCGCTTCGCCGAACATCGTGCCGAGATCGCGCCGGAACAACTCGCGGGCGTCAATGGTGTGATCGTGCTCTCGTCGCGAGTGACAGCGGCTAGTCTCGGAGTTCGTAGTTCCGCCTTCAGGCGGTCAGGCCATGAAGCACCGCCTGAAGGCGGAACTACGAACCTGTTAGCGATTGGCCGCTTCGGCGTCGGTTACGACAGTGTGGACGTCGCGGCCTGTACGGCGGCAGACGTCGTGTTGTTCATCACGGCGGGAGCCGTCGATTATTCCGTGGCCGAAGCGACCGTCGGTTGGATGCTGGCGCTGACGCATCATGTGCGAGTCAAAGATCGGCTGGTCCGCGAGGGGCAATGGGAAGCTCGCAGCCGGTACATGGGGAGCGAACTCCGTGAGCGGACGCTGGGGATCATCGGCTTCGGCGGCATCGGACGGAGCGTCGTGAAGCTGCTGTCGAGCTTCGGCATGAACACGCCGCTGATCTTCGACCCGTTCGTGTCCCCGACCGTTTTGGCCGAATCTGGCGCGAAGGCGGTGTCGCTTGACGAGTTGCTGACGCAATCCGATTTCGTGTCGCTGCACTGTCCGTTCAACGAGCACACGCGAAATTTGCTGTCGGCGCGCGAGCTGTCGCTGATGAAGCCAACGGCGTACTTGCTCAACACGGCTCGCGGCGGCATCGTCGATGAAGACGCGCTATTCGCCGCGTTGTCCGGACGCCGTATCGCCGGAGCTGCGCTCGATTGTTTTGTTGGTGAACCGATCACTTCGCCGCCGCGCTGGGCCGAGTTGGACAACGTGCTGCTCGCGCCGCATTCGATCGCGTGGACCGACGAACTGTTCCGCGACATCGGCCGAGCGGCCTGCCAGGGGATGCTCGACTTGGCGTCCGGACGCCGCCCGCGTGGCGTCGTGAATCCGGAAGTCTTCGAGCGTTCGGGCTTCCAAGCCAAGTGGGAACAATTCCGTCTCGAATGAAATGTTTCGTATTCCCTTGTCCCATCGGGCAACGCCGTTCCGGATTCTGAAAGATGATGATCTGCAGTGTTCCGACCGCGAAGCGGTCGCAGCCATTAGCCGGTGGTCGCCGCAGGCGCACCACCGGAAATCGGGCAATCCAAAGATTTCATCCTGGAGGGATGACAGCCAGTGTGGTGCTGGCATCCCTCCGGGATGCGATCTCCTTGTGATCGCTTTCTTTCCGGTGGTATCGCTTCGCTCAACGACCGGCTAATGGCTTGCAACCCTCCGGGTTGAACGGCAAATTCGCCACGTCAAAACCAGCGGGAAACCTTCGGTCGGTCAGCGGCGGGGTCGGGAGACCCGCGCCGAGCGCGGCAGGGATGAACCATCGAAAATGTGCAGAACCAACAGAGGGTAGGCACTATGACCACGAACTTAGCACAACAAGAAGTCGACCAGTTGTACGAGTTGCTGCAGTTGCGTATCAACGCGATCAGTGCATGTTACGGCCGGATACCGTCACCTCGCGATCTCCCGTCAGCACGCCGCGAATGGGATACCAAAGGTGTTTACTTTTTCTTCGAGTCCTCCGAGACGAGAGGCAATGGCGGCGAGCCAAGGGTCGTGCGTGTCGGTAGTCATACGGGTGCTCAATCGACGATTGAGAGCCGCGTTGTTGGTGAGCACGCAATAGACTGGGGGCGATCAGTGTTTCGCAACCATCTAGGGTCCGCGCTGATACGGCAAGGATCGTTTGACCATGCAATCGACTCATCCGATCGCGAGAAATGGGCTCAACTATGGTCTAGCAGCGAAGGATCATTCACGGCACACAACGACCGAAAAGATTGCATCCTTCGCTTCATTCGTTGCATCCGATCGTGACTCACACGATAGGAAGGATGACTCTCGTTTGGGTCGAAGTGGCCGATAAGACAGAGCGACTCGAACTCGAAGAGCAATGCATCAAACTTCTAAGCAACTACCTGCGACAAAGGGTACCGATTGATGCACCCTCGCGCGATTGGCTGGGCAGGTATGCTCTGTGTGAAGAGGTCCAACGGTCTCGTCTCTGGAACGTGAAGCACGTCAAGAAACCTCATACGCCCGGTTTTCTTGCGAAAGTCCGGCAATACTTCCAATGATGACTCTGGGTCGTGCTACCACGCCGAACCACCGTCCGGGGCCTCACGGCCACCGGCTCGCCTGATTGTCGGGCGCGAGATGGCTACATTGTCGCGGACCTATTTCCGCACTTCACAAGGAGACAACGATGTTGGCGATCTGCTGTGCTCGACGGTGGCGATTCTGCTTGGCTTTGGCTGCGACGTTGGTGGGGCTTGATGCGCTGCACGCTCAAGATCCGATCGTGCCGCCCGACGCGAAGGTCGAAAAGTTGTTCGAGTCGCGCGTGCTGACCGAAGGAGCGGCGGTCGCGCCCGACGGTTCGGTCTATTTCAGCGAGATCACGTTCTCGCATGTCGCTCGCGATGAGAATGGAGCGATCGAGGCGGGGCACATCTGGCGGTTCGATCCGACGACCGGCAAGACGACGATCTTTCGCTCGCCGAGCGGCATGTCGAACGGCATCAAGTTTGACGCGGCGGGGAACATGATCGTC
>CAYSHJ010000957.1:0-2057 GCA_964430385.1 uncultured Planctomycetaceae bacterium | reverse complement strand
GTATAAATACGGGCACTTGTGGCATATTCCGGACTATCTGTGGCACTACATAACCACTCCACAAAAGCAAAACCTTGCCGTAAGTCCGATAATTTCAACAAACCCGCCCCGAACTCCGAAGGGGAACTGTCGAAGTTGAGCATGAAGGATCCGCAGTTATTCGCGCATGTTTCGCCGGCCGACATGAAGCTCGAAGTCCGCGAGACGCATAACAAGCAACTCTGGCCAGAGCCGGATGCGCCGGTCCTGACGTTGACGGAGAAAGACCGTCGCCTTCGCATTCCCGTCTTCAATGGCATTCGACGGGACCATCACTGGTCCGCTGTGGTGGGGACGGCGGATGAGCCGTGTTACCTGATCGCCGACGGCATCTCCTTCGAACAGTTCCGCGAACGGCTGGTCAAAGCCTCGATCACGCCTTGAGGAAAAGACTTTTCACCGCACCGGCTCACCTTGGCCCGGTGGAGCCGCAACCTAATGAGCCGCAGGGCGCTAGCCCCGGTTCAACTCTCAACCGGGGCTAGCGCCCTGCGGCTCATTGGCTTAAAATCTACTCACTCACGAAAACAAAATTTTCTGCGTTTGCAGAGCAAGAAGATCACCATGGGTCAACCCTCGACGAGGCTCGCGACCGCGATGGTGTTGTCGGCGTTGCTGTTGGCCTTCGGCGGTCTCTGCCGTGCGTCCGATCTGATGGCCGAGTCCGTCGTTCAACTGGAACGTCTCGGAGCCAGACTGGATCGGGACTCCGAGAATCGAATTGTGTCGGTGGATCTGTCCGCCTGTGTTGCGGTCAATGCGGGACTGGAGCAGGTTCGGCACTTGCCTCACGTCACGAAGCTGGCGTTGCCGCCGGTCGTTGATGATGCCGGGCTGGTCTCGATTGGGGAACTGACCAACCTGGATCGACTGGACCTGCGCCCCTCTCGCACGATCACCGATGCCGGTCTGGCGCATGTGGCCCGGCTGCCCAAACTCAGAACTCTCGCCCTTCCCCCACAGATCAGCGATGTCGGCCTGAAACATCTGGGAGGCACAAAAAGTTTGCGGCAACTGGAGCTGTCGCATTGCCGCCAGATCACCGACGACGGCCTGACCGCCATCGCCGAGTTGTCCGACTTAGAGGTTCTGGATCTGACAGGTTGTCGTCGGATGACCGATCGCGGAATCGAGCGACTCGTTTCGCTGAGGAAGTTGCGCAGCCTAACCCTGAGTCGCTGCGCCGTGACCGACTCAGGTCTGGAATACCTCGCAACACTCAAACAGTTGCGGACTCTGCGGCTCTCGGAAACGAACATTCGCGGCCCCGGTTTGAAGCACCTCGCGGCGCTGCCAGATCTGGAACTGCTCGACCTCGAACTGACGTCGATCGCGGACGAGCATCTCGTTGAACTCGGAAGGCTGACACGTCTGCGATCATTGACGCTGCCGGCCGGAGTGACGGGCGTGGCACTTCCCGAACTGCGGGTGCTCAACATCTACGGCACTCAAATCACGAACGCCGGGCTGGAGCATCTGTCAGGACTCAAGAATCTGAGAACCCTGTATATCACGGACCTGAAGTTCAAACCGGCAGCCGTCGATCGACTCAAGCAGCAGTTACCCGACCTGAAAGTCACGGACTACACGGCCGAGTGATCCGGCGATTCGTGGATTGCGGCACTCACGCTGGGAGAGAAAAGGGGACGCAGCTCTTATTTGCCGGTGCATTTGGAAGACAGGAGCATTGGGACGTAGCTCACTTTATGATATGGCTTGTTTCCCTTTGCTGTGTATTGCCATCATACAAAACCGAGTTCCACTCCAAAAAATCAGCGGGGTGGGGCCTAACGAAATTAGGAATCATCATGAAACTTCACGAACTTAAGATCGTAAACGGCGCGGTTCACCGCAAGCAGCGCGTCGGCTGCGGCCATGGTCAGACCTTCGGTCGCGGCGGCAAGGGTCAGACGGAACCGCGGAGCGTCAAAAGCAAATTCCTCTCGGTTTCTGCGTCGCGATGGCTGCTGGTCAGTTCCTTGGCGCTGCTCTGCGGGTTCGTTGTTGTCGGCCGGTGC
>CAYSHJ010000956.1:0-2126 GCA_964430385.1 uncultured Planctomycetaceae bacterium | reverse complement strand
CAACGTGCTGGTCACGTCGCGCGACATCATCACGCTGTGGGTGGCTCGGATGGTGCTGACGGGGTTGTACAACATGGGGGACGTGCCGTTCCGGCATGTCTGCATTCACCCGAAGATTCTCGACGGGTTTGGGCAGACGATGTCGAAGTCGAAGGGGAACGGCGTCGATCCGCTGGACCTGATCGACAAGTATGGCACCGACGCCGTGCGGTTCACCATCGCCAGCTTCGCCGGCGAGACACAGGACGTTCGCCTGCCTGTCGGGTACGAGTGCCCTCACTGTGGCAACGTCATCCCGCAGACGCTGGAGCACCAAAAAGCGATCCCCGGCGGCGGAGCAAAACCGCGCGTCAAATGCGCGAAATGCAAAACCGCGTCGCAATACAGCAGCCCTTGGTACGAACCCGACCCCGGCGAACCGGTCGCTCGCGTGGTCAGCGAACGCTTCGAGTACGGCCGCAATTTTTGTAATAAACTCTGGAACGCCGCCAGATTCGCGATGCTGAATTTGGAGGGCTACACGCCGGGACCAGTTGGAGGCCTCGGTGTTGCCAGTGACATCAGCCGGAACGAGCTAGCGTCCGGTTCGAGCGCGGATCAATCGCCGGAACTGGGGGCTAGCGCCCCGCGGCTGTTGGTGGCAACCGATTTGAAACTCGAGGACCAATGGATTCTCAGCCGCCTGTCGCACACGTCCGGCGAAGTCACCTCGATGCTCGGCCGCTACCGCTTCGACGAGGCAACGCGCATCCTGCGTGACTTTGTCTGGAACGAGTTCTGCGACTGGTATTTGGAAATGATCAAGCCGCGCCTCCGCGACGAATCGCTGAAGCCGACGGCTCAACGTGTCCTCGTCAGCGTCCTCGACACCATCGTCCGCCTACTGCACCCGTTCGCGCCGTTCATTACGGAAGAACTGTGGCAGCGTCTGAACGAGATCGCGCCAGCGCGCGGATTGCCCCAGGCTAGCGGGGGGCGTCAGCCCCCCGGTTCGTCGAACGCGCCATCGACTTCAGATACGGTCCCACCAACCGGGGGGCTAACGCCCCCCGCTAGCCAGAATACGGAATTGGCGGCCGCGCAGTCTGTCATGCTCGCCCCGTGGCCCGACTTCCCGACGTCGTGGCAAAACCGCGAGCTCGAACGCCGCTTCGAGCGGCTGCAAGAAACGATCGTCGCCGTGCGTAACGTCCGCGCGCTCTACAACATCGCGCCAAACACTCCGATCCAACTTCACATGCGTTGCAGCGCCGGCATCGCCTCCGAGATGCAACACGTCGCCGCGCAGTTCGAGAATCTCTCGAAAGCGTTGCTCGCCGCCGCCGGAGCCGACGTGCAACCGCCCACCTGCTCCGCCAGCTTTAGCCTGACCGACGCCGACGGCTTCGTCCCGTTAGAAGGCCTGATCGACCGCGACGCCGAACTCGCCCGCCAGCGCAAAGAGGCCGACAAACTCCGTGGCCTGATCACCTCGAATGAAAAGAAACTCCAAAACGAAGGCTTCGTGGCCAAAGCCCTCGCCGACCTCCTCCAACTAACCCGCGACACGCTGGACAACTACAAAAAACATCCCGCCAGCGTCGAGCTAATCAGCAAAGAGCTGAAATGAATTGGGAGTTCAATGCTCGTTACTGAAGGAGTTCATTGAAGAACCCGGTAAGGTTCATGGCGGATTTGCCGACCTAGTCGTAATTCATAAGCGTCCCGACCTAACGGCTGAGCATCTCGTTCTTCTCGACCGGTTTCGGCCATTATTTGACGAACGTGAGCGAGACGAAGCAAAGCAACGGCTCGGCCGGTGAGCGGGGCGTAAAAGTGGTAGAGTCATGCGAATTCTAGGCAAGAGAAGAACACAGATACGCCTCGTGCAGAAGGGTCGGTTCGTTGTTGCGGTGGAAGTCGAAATGGTCATCCCGCCGGATGATCCCTCCGAACCATGCCTCGAAGCGGAGACGGTCAACTTCTTGAAAGAAGTCTCTGAGCACGCCGAGCAAGGTGATCGTGCTTGGCCGTCTCAACACGGCAAGGTCTGCGAACTTGTGGAGCAAGCCTGACAAACTGAGTATGGATCCGTCAATTCCGGCATCCAGTTCAACTCGTCGTGATTTCTTGGCTGCTGTCGATGC
>CAYSHJ010000955.1:0-7225 GCA_964430385.1 uncultured Planctomycetaceae bacterium | reverse complement strand
TTCGTGCAACGCCTGTCGGTCGCCGCCGGCTTGCACGCCAGCCATCAGGATTTCCTCGGTCGCCATGAACGGCAGTTCTTCGTCGAGATGTTTGGCGAGCACCTTCGGGTAAACGACCAGCCCATCGACAATGTTGCGGTACAGAATCAGCACCGCGTCGATCGCCAAGAACGCCTGTGGCAGTGTGAGCCGCCGGTTCGCGCTGTCGTCAAGCGTTCGCTCGAGCCACTGCGTGGCCATCGTCTGCGCCGCATTCATCGACAGGCTCATCGCGAACCGAGCCAGCGAACACATCCGTTCCGCCCGCATCGGATTTCGTTTGTAAGCCATCGCCGACGAGCCGATTTGTTGCTCCTCAAATGGCTCTTCGAGTTCCTTGCGACTTTGCAACAGCCGCAGGTCCGTCCCCGCCTTGTGAGCCGACTGACCAAGACCGCTGAGCACGTCGAGCACTTGCGAATCGACCTTACGCGAGTACGTCTGACCGGTCACCGAGTACGCCGCATCGAAGCCCATCTTCTGCGAAACTCGCCGGTCCAGCTCCTCGATCTTGGCATGATCTCCGTTGAAGAGCGTCATAAACGACGCCTGCGTGCCGGTTGTGCCTTTGACGCCGCGGCACTTCAGCGTCGCCAATCGATGTTCGACTTCGACCAAATCGAGCACAAGGTCATAGCACCACAAGGTCGCTCGCTTGCCGATCGTGGTCGGCTGAGCCGGCTGCAAGTGCGTGAATCCGAGACATGGCAATTCGCGATGCTGGACCGCGATCTTCGCCAGTTCGTCGATGACCGCGATCAAACGAACTTGCAGTTGTTGAAACCCCGCGCGAATAAGGATCAAGTCCGTGTTGTCGGTGACGTAGCACGACGTCGCGCCGAGATGAATAATCCGCTTCGCCGACGGGCAGCGGTCGCCGTACGTGTGAACGTGAGCCATCACGTCATGCCGCAGTTCCCGCTCGTATCTCGCAGCCAAGTCGAAGTCGATGTCGTCGACGGCCGATTTCAAATCCGAGATTTGAGATTCTGAGATGTCGATCCCGAGTTCTCGTTCGGACTCCGCCAGCGCGACCCAGAGCCGCCGCCACGTCGAGATTTTACGTTGCTCCGACCACAGCTCAGCCATCTGCCGCGAGGCGTATCGGTTGATAAGCGGGTTTTCGTAAACGTTGTGATTCACGATCCGAAACCTTGGAAAAAAACGGCGATTCACCCTCAGTGCCGGTAGACATCGTAGTCATCGTAGCGGTCGTGCCCCACTCCTCGGAAGTCGGCAAATGTGGGAAGATAGCGGCCGTAGAGCGAACGGCGTTTGATGAATTTCCACAAGCGCTCGATGAGGTTCAGGTTCGGCGAGTACGATGGCAGGAACAACAACGTGATTCCCAATTGCTGGGCGGGAACTTTGGCCGCTTTGTATTTGAGGGTCTCCTGCGAAGTTGGAACTGGGACGTGGATTCGCCATCAGGATACCAAGTCCGTCCGCACGCCAAGGAGGCAACCTATTAGCGAAACGCGGCAGTAGCGCCGACGTTCGATCGAATCACCGAGAACTGCAATCTGGCGGCGAGTTCGCCCGTGTCGGTCAAGCATCAGCCAAGTGATGGGGCACTTGCGGGAAAATGGTCTTCCCTCGCGAAAGCCATGTGTCGCTGACTGAGGCGTTGTCGCTTTGCTTTTCGGTCGACCAGCCGCATATAACCGCGCACGGATTTGTCGTGGATTCCGCCACACGTGCAGTGCGAACCGAAGCGGATGTCATTTCCGTGGTCCCCCCTTGATCTGGAGGTCTTTTTCCCATGCGTCTGAAAAAGAAGAAATCGACTCGCCGTGCGTTTCTGAAAACCACGGGTGCGGTGTTCGGCGTCCCGTTCATCATCACTTCGGCCGCTCTCGGCAACAGTGAGCGACCGGCGGCTAGCGATCGAATCGTGGTCGGTGGAATCGGCATCGGTAACATGGGGCGCGGTGATCAGGGCGCGTTCCTCCGACGTAAGGATGTTCAATACGTCGCATTCTCGGATGTCCGCGCGGAAGTTCGCGAAAAGTCCAAGTCCGGTGTCGACCAGCACTACAAGAACAACGACTGCCAGACCTACAACGACTTCCGCGAACTGCTGGCTCGCCCCGACATTGATGCCATCCACATCGCGACTCCGGATCACTGGCATGCGATTATGGTGATCGAGGCGTGCCGTAACGGCAAAGATGTCTATTGTCAGAAGCCCGAGACGCTGACCTTGCGAGAAGGTCCGTTGATGATCGCCGCCGCCCGGCGTTACGGACGCGTCGTTTCCGGCGGAAGCCAACGCGTTCTGGGAGACTATCGCAAATACGTCGATCCGGCCTGGGCCGGTGAATTTGGAACGATCAAGTCGATCAACGTGAGTGTCGGTCCGCTTCCACAACTCTGTAATCTTCCCCAGGAGGACATGATCGAAAAAATCGACTGGGATCTGTGGCTCGGTCCCGCTCCGTGGGCTCCTTACAACTCGAAGCGATGCAGCGGCAGCTTCTCGATCAACGGTGCCAGTTGGCGTTCGTTCAGCGACTACTCCGGTGGCGGCATGACCGACTGGGGGGCACATCATTTCGGCGGTGCCACATTCATCTGTGACGTCCGCGAACTGCAGCCCGAAACGATCAATTATTTCGACGACAAAGACGGCAAGTACCTCGCCTACCATTATCCCAACGGGTTGACGATTTATCACAACCGTCCCAAGGCCGGAAACCTGGAGATCGAAGGGACTCCGGGTGAAACGCTGCCGCCGAAACCGGTCCCCAATTACAAGGGGGATGGCGAGATTTACGGCGACTTCATCCATTGCGTGAAAACCCGCGAGAAGCCGTTCCGCGATATCGAATCAGCGGTGAACACCGCTGTCCTGGCTCATCTCGGGAACATTGCTTACCAGTTGAAACGCTCCCTGAAATGGGACACGGTCAAACAAGAGTTCGCCGGAGACGCCGAAGCCAATCGCTTCCTCGATCGCGCCCGCCGCGAGCCGTGGCAAATCTAGTAAATGGAATGAGCCGCAGGGCGCTAGCCCCGGTTCTCGCCACACAAACCGGGGCTAGCGCCCTGCGGCTGATTTGCGGAACAGAACCTAATCCCAACCTACGATTCAACCCCCACTTTTCAATGAGGCCCCTCCCATGTTGGACACAGCATTTGAAGCGCTGAAGGAATTCGACTGGGGCAGCGATCTGGCTGCCTTGAACCCGATCGAAGACGCCGCCATCGCCGCGCACGAAAAGCCTGAAGCCGGCAAGAATTTGGAGAGCCGCCTTGTTGCCGCTCTTCAAAGTGAACTGTCGCTCGACGCCCAGGAATACGTCTGCCGGAAGCTCGCAATGGTCGGCACTGCCGCCGCTGTTCCCAGTCTGGCGGTACTGCTGGTCAAGAAAGAGATCTCGCACATGGCTCGGTTTGCCCTAGAGCGAATTCCTACTTCTGAGGCCGCACAAGCCTTGCGCGACGCACTTCCCAAAGTGAGCGGACTGGTGAAGATTGGCGTCATCAGTTCGCTGGGTGCCCGTCGCGATGCGGCCGCCGTGGCCACACTGGCTGGACTGCTTAAGGACGGCGATCCTGCGATTGCCCGCGCTGCGGCACTGGCTCTAGGCACGATTGGCAGTGCCGAATCCGCTGTCGCACTGCAATTTGCCCAGAAGGCTGCGACCGGCAACCCGCTCACTCTGATCGATGCTCTGCTTAGCTGCGCCGAAGCCATGCTGGCCAGCAACAAGCCGGCAGATGCCAGCGCCATCTACAAGACATTCGACCAACTGAGCCAACCACGACTCGTCCGACTGGCAGCCGCGCGCGGCCTGCTGGCCTGTGCGAGCAAGCAGGCGTAGAACAAGCAGGTGTAGAAATCGTGTTGATCAGCCGGAACGCGCTAGCGTCCGGTTCAATGGAGACGCACGAACCGGACGCTAGCGCGTTCCGGCTGATTTTCTAATAGAACAATTCGATCCCGCATCGTTTCAGGAGGTCGCCGCATCATGCCGCGAATGTTGCCGAGTTTTCTGGTCTTGAGCCTAATGTCCGTCCTGACCACACCGATCTTGCAAGCCGACGACCGACCGTCCGATGAGCTCGTCAAACTGATTGTCAAACTGATTCAAGATCCGGACAGGGAGTTTCGCGCTGCGGGCCTCGAAAAAGTACGGACATCCGCCAAAGGGGCCTCCGCAACGCAACTCTTCGCAGACGAACTGAAGAGTCTCGATGCCGCCGGCCAGACGGCGCTCCTGAGCGCACTGGCGGATCGCGGTGATGCGACTGCTCGCACGGCGGTTCTGGAACTGGCTGCCGCCAGCAAAGATGAGCAAGTCCGGGCCGATGCCATCAGCGCGATCGGCAGCCTGGGTGGAGTCGCGGATCTCGCACTGTTGATAAAGACGATGTCGGCAGCGTCCAGTCCCGAACAGGCGGCGGCGCGACGGAGCCTCATTCAGATCAGAGGCGATGCGATCAACAGGAGCCTCGCCTTGGAGATGAAATCGGCGGCTCCGGGTGTCAAAGCGGCGTTGCTTGAGATTCTCGCAACGCGGCGTGCCAGTGACGAATTGCCCGCGCTGGTGGCGGCCACGGTCGACAACAACGCCCAAGTGCGCGGTGCGGCCATGTCGGCCCTCGGCCAGATCGGACGTCCCGAACAGATCGCCCAAATGCTCTCCGGTGTTCTCAAAGCCGAGAAGGGAGGCGAACGGGACAATGCCGAACGGAACGTTGCGATGATCTGCGCGAGGATCGACAACGAAGACCAACGCGGCACGCTGATCATCGAGGCCCTGAAAAAAGTCGACGCGGTCGATCGTGACGAATTGTTGTCACTCGTGGGACGTGTCGGCGGTAAGAAGCTGATCAATTTCGTGGGGGACATTGCCTCGGAGAAAGACCCCGCTCGCAGACAACTCGGTATCGATGCACTGAGCAAATGGCCCGACGCCAGCGTGGCCGACAAGCTGCTGGAAATCGTGAATAAGTCCAGTAACGCTGCCGAGCGGTATCAAGCGTTTCAAGGTTACGTCAAGATTTCCGCAACGCGTGACAATCGAACTGACAAGCAGAGACTCGACCGGATGAAGGAGGCCATGAAGGCCGCCAAGACGCCTGAAGAGCAACTGCTCGTCATCAACCGGACCCGCACCGCCTACGCTGTTGAATCCGTGCGGTTCATGCTCCCCTACGTCGATGAGCCGCAATTCGCTCAGGTCGCTTGCGAATCAATCGTGGAGATTGCTCACCATCGTGAAGTGCGTGATCCGAACAAAGCCGAATTCGACAAGGCCCTCGACAAGATCATCCAGATCACGAAAGACCCGGTCGTCGTCGATCGAGCTCAGCGCTACAAACGCGGCGAAACTTGGGAACGACCAAAGAAGTAGCGCTCTCCGCCATTGCTGTTGATTCTTGTGTCGAATCAGCCGCCGGGCACTAGCCCACGGTTGGATTTCACCGAACTTGGGCTGGCGCCCAACGGCCGTTATGAACGAGCGGGGCTCCCCAACGCTATTTTCAGCGGACACGCTTCAGCAATCGAATCTCCACGACGATAGCACGACAGCAACTCTTTGGATCGTTGTGCCAACATTCGTCGAACCTCTCGCCGCTGGCCTTTGATCCGTGCAATTGGCATCGACTCGTAGGCCGTTGTTTGGTGCCGCATCCAGGCAATGACAGCGGCCGCGGCTCGTTCCTCGACGGGAATGCGTTTGGTTCTCGCCACCGTTCCGCTACCGACCGGAGTGGCCTGATCTGAGACTGCTCGTGCCAGACGGCCGGCAAGTTCGGAGTGGATTGGATGGAAGGCAAGATAAGTCACCACCGCACCAAAGAAGTCTTCGACGTATTCGGTTTGGACCTTTTCACGTCGTTGAGCCGCCGACTCTTTCCGTTTGGCGAACTGCTCAGTGGATCGCTCTGTGTCGAGTTCAACACGAATTCGATCAACGGTGGCAGCCGATGCCCACACTCCTTTGGAAAAGATTTTGCGGCCCTTCTTTTCTTGCACGACCCAATGATCACCAGCAGCCTTCACACGACGAGTGAGGGCTGCATCTCCGGGCGGGAGCAGAATCCAACCCTTCGGTGCCGTCAGAACTTTGCCGTCGGATGACCGAACGGTGTTGGTGGTGGGGCCAGCGAGAAACGGTTGATTGCCGCCTTCAGGACTCATGCGATTTGCGGTTCTGGAAACCAAACCGTGGGCTAGCGCCCAGCGGCTGATTCGGGAGGTATCGGTGGAACTGTAAACGATCCGGAACGTGCGAGCATCCAGGCATGTTCGATGCCGCCGCCAGCCAGCCACATCGTGAAGCCGTAGTGGTTATGGTAGCGACCGTTGCCGCTTTCCGAGACTGGCGTGCGACCGAACTCGCCGCCCCACACGACCAGCGTTTCGTCGAGCAGGCCGCGGCGTTTCAGGTCGCGAAGCAACGCCGCGATCGGCTGCTCGATCTGACGGCTGAGGCTGGTGATCGACTTGTCGATGTTCTCGTGATGGTCTCAGCGGCCGAGTTCGACGTGGATGTAGCGACCGCCGCGTTCCACCAGCCGACGCGAAATCAGGCAGCCTCGCGCGAAGGAACTCGATCCGTATTCCTCGTGAGTCGCCTGCGTTTCCGAGCGGATGTCAAACACGTCCCCCGCGGCGAACTGCATTCGAAAGGCGGTCTCCATCGCGCGGATTCGAGCGTCGGACCATCTTTTCGGGATCTTTCTCGGCGATGTTAATCGGCGTCCCTTGGTGCTCGCCCGGCAGATAGCCATTGCGAACGTAACGCGACGCGGTCCCGCCATCGCTCAGCGAGACAAAACCGGGCTGGTCATCATCAACCCAGCGTATGATTTCGACGTTGACGGCTGTCATGGTTCACGTCCAATTGAAAACAGGTTCTTCCGACTCAAGCGTACACAGACGCAACTCAGGACCATGATTGGAATTGAGAAGCTGGATTTTGGAAGGCATGGCTCCGATGTCCAAGGGGTGCAAAAACAATGGCCCTGGCCGAGAAGTCCCTGCCAGGGCCTGACGCGCCCTTGGCGCATCGGAGACCGAGACATCCCTTGGCAGGTTGCTTCCCAGCAGAGCCTGTCTCCGTTTCTCCCGGCTCTGGGATTTCATCCGAAATCAACTGCAGAAATCAACCATTGGACATCGGAGCCATGCCTTCCAAAATCCACCAGGGAATTGCCCCAAGTACGCTTT
>CAYSHJ010000954.1:0-5102 GCA_964430385.1 uncultured Planctomycetaceae bacterium | reverse complement strand
AGAACCAGATCGAAACGCCCTTCCGCCGGAAGTTCGTCAAGCATTTCAGCGCTATGCACTGCAATCCCACGCTGACGCAAGATTCGAGCCTGTGGCTGATCGGTGAAATTTGTCGCGAGAAATTCCACATGCCATCCGGCTTCGCAGAGGAATTCAATAAAATCCATCATCCGTTGCGAACCACTGTCGCGATCCGGCGCGGGTGCGGAATATGAACACACTAAGGCACGTCGCGAATTCATGAGCGTTCTCCCGGTGTCACGGCGTGGCCGAGCGCCAGTGAATTCCAGGCGGAACGGTCCTGTTCGGGAGGACGCCTCGGTTGCCTCGCAAGAACGGTCGCCCATTTCTCCGCGAACTTGATTTGGTTCACGACCTGATATTGTTTGATGCCGCGAGACAGATCGGTTCCCGAACTGACACCCTCCAGATGCACAATGGCACTCTCGGGCTGGAAATAGACGCGATAGTCCTGTTGCCGCACGGCGAAGCAATAGTCGGTGTCTTCGTAGTAGGCCGGCCGGAATCGCGGATCGAACCCACCAATCTGCTCGAACAGCGTGCGGCGCGTGGCGAGCATTGCACCCGAGCAGTAATCGACCTCGCGCAAAAAGTTGTACGGCGGCGCGTCCAAGTCATGGTCGCCGCGACCGAAGTTGGCGGCCGAGGCATCACAAAAGACCATACCGCCTGCCTCTTGCAACACTCCGTCGGAAAAAAGTAACTTTCCTCCGACCGCTCCCGCCAAGGGAAAGTCACGAAACACTCGCAGCAACGGCGGCAACCAATCAGGCAGCAGCACTGTGTCATTGTTCAAGAACAGCAACACGTCGCCCGTGGCCGCGGCCGCGCCACGGCGGGCGGTTTCCAGAAAGCCTTGGTTCGTGTCGTTTCGCAGCCAGCGGACGCGCGGATCGCGAGCCGCCCAGCGATCCAGCAATGCCGGCGTGTCGTCTGTCGAGGCATCATCGACCACGATGATCTCGCCGCGAAAACTCTCGGGCAATGTTTCCACGAGGCTCGTCAGACAAGCCTCGGTGATCGCCGCCTGATTGTGGACGGCGATCACAATCGAGACCGAGGGAAGCTGAGCGGTGGCCGCTTCAAACATCCATTCCACTCGGCAAGTGAAATCAAAATCGCCGTCACGATCCGAGGTTGTCAGTTTTGCAGAATCAGGCGAGCGGGGTGGCGTCAGCCCCCCGGTTTTTTCTGTGATTCCGCAGACAACCGGGGGGCTGACGCCTCCCCGCTCGCCAAGAATGGACTCGCAACTTTCGATCAGCAGCACGGCCTGCGTGGCCACGCGCCGTGCCTCGACGATCATCGCTGGGTTGTCGGCCGGGACGGCGATTAGGTCGATGCTCTGGTCGAGGTATGGAAGTGTTGGCGCGTCAGTCTCTGGTGGCGAAAAGACGGTCGATTCGGAGAAGACGTCGGCCAAAGCGAGTCCAGTGTTCCAATTCAAAATGACTGCCTCATGGCCCAGGCGGATCCGGCACTCGGCCAGCGCCTGAGTCAGCGTGAACCAGCAACTCTGTTCCCGGAGCGAGAAAATGGCCCCGGTTTCCCAGTCATCGATAACACGGAGATACTGTCGCTCAAGGTGCCGGCGGAAGTCAGCATACTTCTCCAGCCACCACAACGCCGGTTCGGGGAAGATAAGATAGTCGGCCCCTTGGGCGCGAAGTGTTTCCAAATGGGCGATGGCTGCCAAACTGCACTGTGGATAGTACCCGGCATATGCCCCCCCTTTGAGTTGCGGGAAATGGGCGGCGCGCCGGCCGTACAGCTTCAGCAGTTCTTCGTCGCCGCGACTGACGACCAGCACCGACGCCCGACGCGGCAGATGCTCTTGCACCGCCGCTCGCAGCCGGCGAATCGTCTGCTGATAACGGATCTGATTGCTCGCATCGATCCCGCTCGATTGACTGAGCCGTCGCTGTAACGACAAGTCGTAGATCGCCGTCTGCAGCTCGAGAACGTCTCGTTCCGACTCGGACCGCAGTTGTGTCAGTTCGCCGGCCTGCTGGGCGAGTCTCTCATCGCGGATTCGACCTTCCTGCCGCACGGCTTCCAACTGCTCGCGGAGTCCGGCGAGCTGCGCTTTCAACTCACCCGGCGTTGGTTCTACGGGCCGCGTTTCGGGCCGGGGGCGTTGCTGACGATGTTTCACTTCGGTCATTTCGATCACCGCAAGGTTCAAGGGACTATGGGCCTGTAGCTGTTCCGTTCCAATGGTTCCGAACCGGTACTGCTCAGGCCGTCCTTGTACGTTGACGCCTGCCGCGACCAGCGTGGAGATTGCGCCGGCAAATTCGGCTTCCTCGGAACACGCCTCATCACGCGGAGCGTGATCGCGACATTGGGCTTCCTGAAACTCGGACCAGCCTGTCTCTTCGCACAAACGCAGATAGAGGTCGATGATGGCCGGGGCCACGCTGGCTTGAACGAGATCATCAATGCTCATGCGGTGGTGTCGCAGATTGGGCTTCACCGTCGCACAGGCGAGGTTGAACTGCTCTTCGTCCGCGGGAAGTTCCAGAAACTCGATGAGGCGTTGCAGCTCGCCGCGCAGATCGGTGAACAGGCTGTTGTAATGCACCACGATCCGCCGATCCGGCTGCGTATCGGTCAGTAGTCGCTCATTGTACGCTTGCCACAACGCCAAGCCGAAAGTGTAGGACGAAAGCCCGCGATGGTGTAACGAACTCGCGACGTCCAAGGGATTCCGCACGCACACGATCACTTTGAGATTCGGCAGCACGTTCTTCCAGAACGGCAGCGTGAGACTGTTACGGGGATCCTTCCAGCCCCAGATTTGTTCGGTTGGAAACCGCGCGACCAACTCTTCGGCAGCGGAATAAAGCGGGCGCAAACGCTCGTCGTGTGGCCAGTCTGCTGGGACGGAGGGTGGCTGGTCCCAGCTACCTCCGAGTCGGTTGAGGATTTCTTCATTGAGCTGGTGAAACTCCTTGTGTTCCCAGTGCCCGTTCGGATTGTCGGCAGTCGCGGGGACAAGCTCGTCCGGCGACCCGAGATTGAGGCCGCACAACTGCAGCATGTGCGCCAACATCGACGTACCGGAACGATGCATGCCTGCGATACAGATTGGCATAGGTTTCTCCGCGATGGGACGCCTTTATTTCTTGTTCTTTTCGCGAGTCACCGTGACCGACCCCAAGAGCTTCTTGTGCTCCTTTCCCTCGTACATCCGAAACTCATAAACGCCGCCAGCAGCTATCCAAGCCACTTCTTGCCGCCCTCGGGGGGCGATCCCGCCGAAGAGTTTTTCGCCGCCATCCTTTGTGACCAAGTACACTTCGCAGGTATTTCCCGGACCGGCATTCCACGTAATCGTGGTTTTGCCTTTGTCCGGACCCGCAGGAACAGGATTCGGTTCCGCCGTGATCTGGAGGCCGGAAGACGCTGGTTGTGGTGTGGCAGGTTGCGACGAGGTCGCCGTCGGTTCCGGAGCAGTCGGCTCGCTCTTTCCGCAACCAACCAGGCTGAACGCGCTCAATGCCACGGCGAATAGCACGCCGGCCAGAGTTGTGTTTCTGAAGGATTTCATGACTCTGATACTCCTCGTAGGACGGGCACTCTTGCCCGTCGTCTGGCATTCGACGGGCAAGAGTGCCCGTCCTACAAAAACGCAGTGATGCGACTTGGGGGCTCTCACTTCGGACGGTCGGTTTCGAGAAGCTCAAGCACTGGTTTGCCCGAGACGTGTTCCCCTGGGTGGATGCCCAGAAAGGTGCAGGCCGTGGCGAACGTATCTTCGATGCGAATCGTTTTCAGATTTGCTCGCGTCAGGTCAAAGTCCTGGCGCAGGCCTGGTCCCGCAGCGATCCAGGGGATGAAGTGGCTGCGGGGGTCGTTGATGTCGTGGCCCTTTTCGGCGCCGCCGTGGTCGGCGGTCACGAGCACCAGCGTGGAATCGGTGAGCGTCAAGTCTGCCAGAGCGTCCAAAACCAGACCAACCGCGTCATCGGCCCGCGCGATCGCGGCCATCTGTTCGGGAGAGCCCCAGCCGAATTCGTGGCCGACGGTATCAACGCCCGGAAGGTGGATGAACATGACTTGCGGTTGATGCTGGTGCAAGATGGATTCCGCACGCTCGGCCACTTCTCGATCCGAGACCGGCTCATCCGGCGGCAGGTAATAGTGGTCGATCGTGTTGGGCTTGAGCAGCGCAATGAATTTCATCTTGCCGGAGACCATCGCCGTTGAGTAGCCGGAATGCTTGGCGACCTCGAAGAGCGTGGGGACATTCGGATACGACTCCTCAATGTAATTATTCCAAGTGACGCCATGCTTTTCCGAGGGGGTGCCGGTGAGCATGCTCACATGGCACGGGAGCGTGTAAGCCTCGTGCGTGGTTTCGGCCCAGAAGGTGAAACATCCGGATTTGCAGAGACTGCGGACTCGGGGCATCTCAGCGCGGAGCAGCAG
The DNA here is from genome assembly GCA_964430385.1 of uncultured Planctomycetaceae bacterium. Lineage (GTDB taxonomy): Bacteria > Planctomycetota > Planctomycetia > Planctomycetales > Planctomycetaceae > CAYSHJ01. The sequence continues at coordinate 647 of CAYSHJ010000954.1, read as the reverse complement.
GTCCGGCCGCAAGCCGTCGATGCTGATGATCATGACTCGGTCGATTGCCGGCACCGGCTGCGGAACGGCCTTCAACGGTGGACGCCGCGTTTCGTGGGTCGACGCCGTTGCGACTTTGCTCGGGGGATTGACATCCCCCGCTCGCCGTGAGACATCCCCCGCTCGCCGTGGGACATCCCCCGTTCGCCGTGAGTCTGCGGCCACCGCCTCGATCGTCGTCGCGACGGGCTCGCTGTGTGGCCGCGAACAGCCTGGGGCGATGAGCAACATCCATGCGAGTAGGAGCGGTTTCAGCACCGGTCCCCTCACCCTAGCCCTCTCCCCCGAAGCGGGGGCGAGGGGACAATGATCAATGCGGTTCTTCAAACCAGGGGCCTGACGGCCCCCGTTCGCCGAAGGGGCGAGGCGACAATGGTCGATGAGTTTCTTCATAGTCCGACCTCATCCAGCATTCGTCGGAGCACGACGTCGTAGTTGAAATACTCGCGGGCCAAGTCGGCGGCGGCGCGGCAGTGGCCTTCGTAGTCCGAATTGATGCTGTCGACGGCGGCCAGGATGTCGTCCATCGTCGAGAAACCGAACAGGCCGCGGCCGGTCGGCAAGACGTTGCTGAAGCCGGTCTCCTGCGTGATGACGGGGCGGCCTGC
>CAYSHJ010000953.1:0-4148 GCA_964430385.1 uncultured Planctomycetaceae bacterium | reverse complement strand
CGATTGAGGCGGAAGGGGATCAGCGATTGAGAATTGAAGGGTTGGACGTCGCCAAGGCCAAGTTGCCGGAGGTTGATCCGATCGACTTGCCGGTGCCGGTGGCGTATTTCCCCAGCCAGCGAATCGTCGCGGCGTTTCGGTATGTCACGCGCGGCTACGACGTGTCCGTCAGCGACGAACGGTTCGAACGCCTGCCCGTGCCGACCGCCATCTGCCGAGTGGCCTCGATCACCAGCGTGCTCAGCGCGGCGGGCGAGTTCCAGCATCAAGCCACGTTTCAGTTCTCCGCCGTCGGCGTGCAAAGCCTGCGCGTGCGGTTTGCGATCTGGCGAGCGGGGGGCGTCAGCCCCCTGATACGTGGGGAGTCGCGCGACAATGAAACCACCAGGGGGCTGACGCCCCTCGCTCGCCAAGACGCGCACGATTCCGCCGACCTGTGGGCCGCGTTAATTGATGGTCAGCCAGTCGAGGTCCGTCGCACGGACGATTCGTTCTTGATCCCGTTGCCGCCGTCCGACGACGTGGAAGACGAGCGGACGTTGCAACTGTTCTATCGGACACACGTGCCGGCCTTGAGCGGTACGGGCGAGCTGCGTCAGCCGCCGCCGGAGCTGACGGTGCTCAACGGAGCCGGCACGTTCCAGCCGATGCAGGTGCTCGACCAACAATGGGAACTGCGTTACCCGCAAGACTTGTTGTTGACCGACAGCCACGGCGCGTTCGTCCCCGACTCGCCGCTCGAATCCACAAGCTGGCTCAGCCAACTGCCGGAGTCCCTGAGTCTGCCAACACAAGGGCGACTCACGCGGACGTTTGTCGGCCTCGTCGTCCTGATGTTTCTGATTGGCATTGTCCGGCTGGGCTTCCGCTGGGGTTGGGTTGGAGCGATCTCGTTATCGGTGGGATTTGTTTTGTGTCTCGTACTGTATTTCACGTTCGCGTCACAAAAACAGCAAAACGCCACGAGATTTGCGATTGATATCAGTGGCGGATCGCAAGTGGTTTACCAAGACAGGGCGATCGTCTCAGAGAACGGCACAGGGATGGGATTGGCTCGCTCGGACGCCTCCACTCGGACATGGGCGGCACCTGCGGCTCCACCTCTCGCCGCTGCCGCGAAAGACGCTCTCTACAATTCCGACGGCAAGTTAATCATGGAAACGCCAGCCGAGCCTGGTGCCGCCGGTGCGCGCCTTCCGCGTTCGGAAACCGCGGCGAGATCCAACAAAGAATCGGTTCTCAAACCCGACCTTTCGAAACGCACTTTCGGAGCCGTCTTGGACGCCGAGAAACAATCCGGCGAAGTAAACAAGGCACTCATCGAGGAGGCCAAGAGGCGGAAACTCGAAGAAAAAACGGCGAAGAGGGGCTTCTCAGGCAAGGCGCACGACGTTCGTGGCATCCGCAATCAGATGAGGAGTTCGGGATTCCAGGTGGCAGGCGCCGGCGAAGTGAACATCCAAGGACAGATTGCTCAAAACCAGCAACCTCAGCCCGAAGACAAGCCAAGCGCATCCGACGCGTTCAACTTAGGGGATGCCGCGCTGCCCGGACGCGAAGCCGGTGGCTTGTTGTCGTTGACGATGGCGTTGGAGGCTCAAGCGAACGCGGCGACGAAGAAATTTCGATACCTCGGCACGGAAACGGCCGGGAGCGGGATTGGGTTGGAACTGGCTTACGAGAATCGCGGAGCTGGTTGGACGGGGCGTTGGTTCTGGATCGCCGCGTTGGCATTCGTCGGATGGTGCCTGCCGTCGACGGCTCGACGTTTGAAAACGACCTGGGCCGTATTGGGCCTGACCGTCCCGCTGACTTTGGCCACGCTTGTTCCGCACGGCGGCCAAACGATCCTCGACGGAATCTTTTTCGGGACACTGGCGGCGCTGGTTCTGTGGTTGGTTCGCGGAGCCGCGTGCTGGAGTTCGCAGGAGCTTCCGCGGATGAAGACGAAAGCGTTTTGGACGCGACCGCTCCGGCGAGCAAAAAGTTCGTGAGTTTTCGAGGGGTGACATGACGATGACTAGCGAATGCGAGCACACGAGAGTACGGCCCCGAGTGCGGGACGTAGTTTGTGGATCAGCGCCGAATGAGCGCGCGGCTCATCACGCGGAGCGTGATGGCTACGTAGCCATCACGCTCCGCGTGATGAGCCGGACGCTGCGCAACATCTCGGCGTGGCTGGTCGTCGCGGTGTTACTCGTCGCGACGACTTCCGCCTTCGCGCAGCCGGCGCCGGCGAGCAACCTGGCTCCCGGGGCGAATCCGGCGCCGGCGAAAGCGGTCAATCCGAATCCGGACATCGCGGCGCGGCCGACGATCGTTATCCCCTACGACAACCCGAAGAATCCGCTCGCGGCCGAACGAGTGTTTCTGCCGCACGCGAAGTTCGTCGAACTCTGGAATGCCGCTCATCCGGAGCAGCGAGTGAAGGCTCCCGCTCCGCAAGACGGATTGGTGGCCGAGGTGTTGCTCGTCGTGGTGCCGCAAGCGGCGAAAGCGGACAACAAGCCGGAAGGCTCGTCAACCGCGCGGCTATTCGCGCGACTCACCCTGTTTAGTTTTCGCGAACAACAAATCGTGTTGCCACTTCCGCTGAAGATCGCATCGCTGACGGAGGCTCGACTGGACGAACAGCCCGCGCCGCTGGTGGTCAAAGACGAGGGTGGCTCGCCGCGCTTGCACGTCGTGATCGACAAGCCCGGCCTGCATGTGCTTGACCTGACCGCCGAGTTGCCGATTCAACAAACCGGCCCGGCCGGTCAGTTATCGCTGTTGCTCGACCCGCTACCGTCGGGACGATTGCTGTTCGTGCCCGGTGCCGACGCGAACGACGTGACGTTCCGCGTGAATGGGGTGAGTAATACGTTTCGGGTGCGAACCGGAACGTTGCCGGTGACGTCCCACACTAGCCCGACGCGCAAGCGAGGGACCGAGGCAGAGAAGGATGCTGGCAATGCGAACGATCCCTCGCTTGCGCGTCGGGCTAATGTGGGCGAAGACGCCGAAGTCACGTATTACGAAATTCCGATCAGCGCGGGCGGCGACGTGCGGCTGGCGTGGCAACCGAAGCAGGCGGCCGGAGCGGTCGATGCGATCGTGCAGGCGGAATCGGCGACGGCGGTGCAAGTTGAAGACGCTGGTGTGCGCATCGTGTCGGGTTGGCAATTCCGCGTGCCGCGTGGTTCGATCGCCGACGTGCTGTTCGCGTTGCCAAAGGAATTGCGAGTCCGTTCGATCGCCGGGCCGGATGTCGGTGGCTGGGAACTCGCCGACAACGCCGACGGCCGCACGCTGCGAGTTTTTCTGCGTCGCGCGGTCAGCGATCAAACGGCGTTGACGTTCGAACTGTTTTTGGAAAACCGTTTCGGAGCGGAACCGGTCTCGGTGAAAGTGCCGCAGTTCGCACCGTTGCAGGTAACTCGCGACTTCGGCTTGGTCGGCGTCTTCGCCGCGCCGCAGTTCGCGCTGCGCAACGTCGTGACGAAGGGACTGACTCAAATCAACCTGAATCAGTTTCAATCGCCGGTGCCGCTGCCGGGGATCGCGTCCGGTCCTGTAGCTCCGGCCCTCGTGGCCGATCCTCTGGCTCCGGCCCTCGTGGCCGCTCCGCTGAGCGCTTTCCGCTACACGCAGCGGCCGTTTGAACTGAGCTTCACGGCCCAGCGAAAGGCTCCGGAATCGACCGGCTTCGCGGAACACGCGCTGGTGGTCGAACGCCGCAAGGTGCGGATGTCGTCTCGCCTGCGTTGGGACTTGACCGGCGCTCTGCGATCAACGGTCAGCGTGCAGCTTCCGCAGATGTGGCTGCCGGTCGACGTCGACGCCACCGCGCTGCAAGACTGGCACATCGACCCGCTGACGAACGTGCTGACCATTGAATTCACCGAACCGCGTGCCGGAGCGGTCGAAGTCGTGCTGCAAGGCAACGTGCCGAAGGAACCGGAAGACGTGCTCGCCGAGATCACCGCTCCGGTGCCGCTGGAATTGAGCAAGCTGACGACGCAAGCCGCCGTCTGGTTCGATCCGGCGTACAAGGCAACGCTCACCGCGTCCGGCGGCTGGAAGACGAACGATCCGGAACAATGCACGGACGAGTTGAAATCCAAACTCGATCGCCCCGCGCAGTTTTTGCTGCATTCGGCCAACAC
>CAYSHJ010000952.1:0-2424 GCA_964430385.1 uncultured Planctomycetaceae bacterium | reverse complement strand
TCAAGCCCGCGGCTCGACCCCTACGCCTTCGACCTGCGTCGTCTCATTCTCGACGCCAGGTAGGTCGTGAGCGCGACGTCCAGCCCCTCGGCCGTGCTCATGAGGCAGTAGTCGATTCGCTGGTCGAGACAGGCCGTGCGCACCTGGGAAATAAAACCCTGCAAGGCCGCGAGATAGCTGGAGCGCAGCGATTGCGGATCGGTCAATACCTCAACGGCGGAATCCTCCATGCCTTCAAAGAGCGTCCGGTCGGTAAACGGAAATTCCAGCTCGTCGTGATCGAGAATGTGCATGACCAGCACATCGTGATTGCCGTAGCGGAAGCGCTGCAGCCCGCGAATGATATCGGTTACGTCCGTCAGCAGGTCGGACAAGATCACCACCATGCCGCGCGGAGGAAGTCGACCGGCAAGCTGGTGAAACAAGCTCTTCATGTCCGTTTTGTCATTCGGCGCATGGGCTTCGATCAGGGAGGCGAACGCGTGCAGCGATGCCGGATTGGCCGACACCGGAATCTGGCGACGGACGCCGTGGTCGAAGAGCGTCAATCCCACGCCGTCCTGCTGATGCACCAGTAGATGGGCGAGCGAAGCCGCGACGGTCGCGGCGTAGGTCCACTTGGTCATGCGCCCCGTGCCGGGGTGTTCGGGGTAGGCCATCGACGCGGAGCAGTCCAGCAGCAGGTGGACGCGCATGTTCGTCTCTTCCTCGTATTCCTTGATGAAGTAGCGATCCGTCTTGCCGAACACGCGCCAGTCGATGTGGCGAATTTCGTCGCCGGGATAGTAATGCCGATGCTCGACGAACTCGATGCTGGCCCCTTTGAACGGACTCTTGTGTTGCCCGATCAAATAACCTTCGACGACCAGTTTGGCCACGACTTCCAACCGGCCGAACTTAGCCAACGCCGTCGGGTCCGACAGCGGCACATCCTCGCGAACGTTTTTACCGAAGAGTTGTTGCATGGTATGTCGATCTCCGCGACGTCCGCCCAGCTAGCGGACGCGAGTTATACCGCAGGCAGCCGAGTCTGACACCAACCCGAAGCGTAAGCGAGAGACTGTTGCCTCGGGCCTCGCTTACGCTGCGGGTTAGTGTGGGTGACTCCCAAAAAGTGTCAGACCTGGCCGTGCGAGGTAAAAGGTAATCACTCCGACAATTCGGGCGAATTGTCGGAAGCCGCCGCTGAGGACTCCTGAAAAACGATGTGCTCCGGGTTCTGCCACTTGTCGAAGAAAACGAAGAAAACCGCTCCCAGGATCAGACCGAAGGCCACGAGATAATTCCACTTTAACGACTCGCGCAGAAACAAAACCGAGAAGCCACAGAAAACCACGAGCGTGATCGCCTCCTGCATGATCTTCAACTGTGCGACGGGATACACGCGATAACCGATCCGATTCGCCGGCACTTGCAGACAGTACTCGAAAAACGCGATCAGCCAACTCACCAAGATCGCGATCCACATCGGCCCCTGCCTGATCTGCGGCCACTTCAAATGCCCGTACCAGGCAAACGTCATGAAGACGTTTGAGAGCGTTAGCAAAAGCGTCGTCCAGAACAGTGTCACGGTATCCGTCCTTTATCCATTGTCATTGGTTCTTGTGAATTCGGTCACTCGCCGCAGCGGGCGGATGTCGCCGCGTGTTCGCGGCAGATTGATGGAAACCTTGTCTCGGAACATGGCCTGCCTTCCCGATGTCGCGAAGCGGCTGCTACAAATCCGACATGATCAATCCTTGGGAATGGTTTCGAGCCGAAGCGGCGAACTCACAGCGGGAGCCGTTCAAAAAATTCGCGTCCGGAGTCGTTGTATGCCTGCTGGCAGGGTTGGTGGTATGGTGGACTCAGGACGCGCGGGCAACCAACGTTGAGAAGACCGTGATGTCGGTACTGAATTGGCTGGGAACGCTGGTCGGATTGGGATTGTTTTGGGGCGGAAGCCTGTTGGTGATTCGACCGTTGACGGCCAGAGGTTTTTTTCAACCGTGGTTGACGCGGTGCGGTTCGGTGGAGCGTTTGGCATTGGCGTGTGCCGCCGCGCTGACGCTGCTGACCCTCGTCGCTCATTGGATGTCGTCACTGTTGGAAGCCTGGATGCTGGCAGCGTTGATCGGACTGTTCGTGCTGGCCTCGGCGTTCGGCTGGAAACTGCCGAAGAAGGGATGAAGGATGAAAGCAAAGCGAGTTGGTATTTCAGTTCCCGATTCTTCAGTCAGTAGTTCCAAGTTCGCAGGTATTGCATTTGGCTTTACTCCGAAGGAGTTATGTCTCAAAGCCCAGGCTCAACTTCGACAGTTCCCCTTCGGAGTTCGGGGCGGGTTTGTTGAAATTATCGGACTTACGGCAAGGTTTTGCTTTTGTGGAGTGGTTATGTAGTGCCACAGATAGTCCGGAATATGCCACAAGTGCCCGTATTTATAC
>CAYSHJ010000951.1:0-5231 GCA_964430385.1 uncultured Planctomycetaceae bacterium | reverse complement strand
AGCTTATCGCAGCCTTCCACGCCCTTCATCGCCTCTTGGCACCAAGACATCCACCATACGCCCTTAGTTGCTTGACCACTTTTATTCATGGCTTTTCGCGACGATATTCGCGAAATAATCAAACTTTTCACCTTGGACGCTCTCGTCAATTGACGAGATTCAATCGTGAGTTGCAGTTTACACAACCGTCGAATTGTCAAAGACCTGCGACCAAAATTACCGACACGTCAGCAAAGGGGGTCGCAAAGAGGAACGAAGATACTAGCGGCCCCCTTGAAGTCGGTCAACGATTCGGAAGCACTTTTTTTGTCTTTCGGGCCACAACTGTCCGACCATAAGTCAAAGAGAGTCAACTGAGGATGTATCTCGGGTGGATTGCCAATTGCAAAATTCTGGTTAATGCGCATGACTGCTGCTGACGGAGTTGTCTCCCTTGCTCGATCTGTTTGCCACGTTTTGCTAATCGAATCAAGCGATGCAACCGCCGTTTCGAGCGGGCGTTTCTGACGTATCTGCGGTGCCAACAGTATTCACTCAAGGTCGCCTCGGCGTGCGAGTGGTAGACTCCCCTCGCTGTACGACTGATGCACTTCTCGATCGAAAACTGTGGTGTTTTGTCATGCGGTCTCGATGCTCGCTCGTTGTCTGTTTCGCGGTGAGTTCGCTCGTGGGACTTTACGGCTGCCAGAGCTTAACGCGGACACCTCGAGCACCGTGGTCGGTACTGCGCGTGGAACCACTCCGCGCGGTACCAGCGGAACCCGCGACTCCACAACCGGCTGCGCCGCGTTCAGCGGCGGTTCTTCAGCCGAGCGAGAGGGTCGTGCCTAATCCGACGGTTGATCCCCAGACAAAAGTCGGAACGAGTTTTTCGAACGAAGTCGTCGTCCGAGCGGCAAAGCCGCCGCGCGATGCCGAGTCGCAAAGCCAGCCGTCCCTTCGCTTCAAGCCCACGCCGCGCGATCGCTCGGTCGAGTCTCCCGATTCCGACACGGTGCCTCCGAGCAAATCCGAAAGCACATCGACGGTCCGTGGTCCACGCTTCGAGGCACTCGACGCGCCGAAGGACGCACCGCTGCAACTGGAAGTCAGCGGGCTGAAGCAACAGACGCTCGGCGAGACCATAACGCTGGAAGTGACCGTCGACAACGACAGCCAACAAACGCTGAAAAAGGTTGTCGTGCATGTCGACTTTGACGAGGCATTGAGCTTTCCGGGTCACGCGGAGAAGCGATTGATGAAGGATTTGGGAAAGTTGTCACCCGGCCAGTCGCGCGCCATGAAGTTGACGCTTGAAGGGAAGAAGGCCGGGCGGCACGTCTGCCGATTTGTGGTCGAAGCGGACGGTGAAGAAGTCGCCAAGCACTCGGCGTTGGTGGAGTTCGTACCGCAGAAATCAGCCGGTCCGAAACGCAACTCGGTTGGCAGCCGCGGCGGAAAGTAGCCGCATCGCTCCCTGCCCTGGCTACTTTGACGTGCTTACGGGGCGAAGCCATTAGCAACGTCGTAAGGAATCTGCTGGGAACGCCGGTCGGTTGGAAGTCTTTCCGCGCAACACGAGCGAAGCGGCAAAAACTGCTGGTCGGAGCCATCTCGGCTCGCCGATGTCTGGTGCGTACCACGTTGCGGAGGAGCCCCGTTGATGTTGTCCGAGAAATCCATCAGCTTGATCCAGGAGTTGCGTCTGCGGCAGTGGGCGCGCCGAAACTACGTGCCGTCGGAGTCTCGCCGCGATGACGAATGGCATCCGGTCGTGCTCGACGAGATGCGCCGCCGCGATCAAGAGCGGCAGGACCAACTCGCCAGTGCGGAACCAGTCACAAAGTTCCGCATCGTGCCGGTCGAAGCGACCGATCTCGAATCGCCGTCGCGCATCGACAGCGAACATTCGCGGCGACATCGCCCGCAGTGGCTCGCGGCCCCCGCGTATGCGAGGACGGAAGGTCTCTAAACCCTTCAACGCTGAAATCGGGCGATTTGCGCTTCGCCGAACCCGTCCTATTCGCTCACGAAGTCGTTGAGGCCAAGCGCTTGTTTGACTTCGTCGAAGGCCAGCATCTCATCGGTCAGGGCGTCGACCACCTGCAAAGTCAATTCGTCATTGGCCAAGCTCCTCGAAACACGCAATATGCGGCGTGAGCCTCGCTGGCCGCGGGAATTGAAAATCGTCTTTGCGAGGATCAGGCCGACTGTTATCTTCCCCCGCCATTTCAGAGGCGATGATCGCCACAGTGTCCTCAATGCTGGCGGCGAGAATGCTAAGTCAACACGGATGAACCAAGGACAAAGCAATGATGCGACGTCCCATGTGGATCGCGGTGTGCGGATGGGGACTTGTCTGCGGGTTCGCCGGCTGCGGCAAGTTCGGCCAGGAGTTGGCTGATCCCGACGCGGATGCCGTGCTGAAAGAGTTTGGTGACGCCAACGAATCAAACACGTCGCTGGCCGGCAGGTTGGGGAAGAACGCCGTGGCGGAGAACCTCGAACTGCGGCTGAAGGTCGGCGATCGTTTTCCGCTCATCAAGACGGTCGAGCAACGACTGCGAACGGTTCCCGCAAATGGCGGTGTGGCGGTCGAGAGCACGTCGCAGTTGACAATGACGCTGGCGATTCAAGTCGAAGAGATCACCGACGGCATCAAACGGCTGGGTGTGCGGTATCAGCGAGTCCGCTACGAACACGACATCGCCGGCGACAAGGTCAGCTACGACTCGACGATTCCGACCGGCACGATTCCTGAGGTCGCTCAGGTTTACCACGGATTGGTCAACAACGGCTTTTCGTTTTGGTTGGGAGCCGACAATCGCATCGTCAAGGTCGAAGACTTTGACGGGTTCCTGAAACGCTGCGTCCGCAACGCTCCACCGAACCAACAACAGGAGTTGCTGACGCGCTTGGTCGCGTCGCAGGAAGACGAAGGGATCGCGAATTTCGTCGACGACAGCGTGGGCATGCTGCCGTACAACGTTGACGCCCATCACGACGGCGGCATGGTGCCCGTCGGAGCCACATGGAGCAAGAATCGTCAAATCATGCGGCCGATTCCGATGACGATCGACACGGCTTATCGGCTGGAATCGCTCAACGACCGCTACGCGACGATTGAACTCGTCGGCCAAGTCGGACCGGCTAAGATCGAGCACATCGGCAACAGTCCGACTCAGCAATTCGGTGTCACCGAGAAACTTTCTTTGCGCTCCGGACATTGCGAGGGCACCTGCATGATCGACCGGAAATCGGGGTTGCCGATTCAATCGCGCGTCACGCGGCAATTGTACATGACATTGGAATTACCGACCGGCGCGCAGTTCGATCAACGGAAAGAAATCATCACGACAATTCGTGCATTTCCGGAACAAGATGGCGCGGCGACCGTGCTGAAAAGGGATGTTCCCGCAGGCTCGGTGAGCGCGCGGCCGGAGTCAGGGTCGTCGTCGCCCGGATCGGCTGCTCCCGTGGCTGCTCCCGTGGCCGCTTCCAATGGAAACCTAGGCAGGCAGTTTGCCCCAACGGGCCAGTCACGACCCCTCCGACGCGATCCCAACGTCTTGCCGGCGGGGTTCGAGCGGTAGACGGCACCGCCATCCGTGAGACATTCTGACGAGCGGGGCGGCGCCAGCCCCCACTCGCCTGTCTCATTCCTGGCTGCGCGCGGTATAGCGTCGCAGCTGACGGCCGAGGTCATGGCAGAGAGCTTCCAGACAGCGCGGCACGGCGACGTTCATATCGATGTGATTCTCGGTTTCGGCGACGCGTTCGAACAGACTGATCACGAATTCGTGGTCTTCGGGCGAGTCGGCCTTCAGCCGCTTTGCGAACGTCACGGCGGTTGAAATCACGGCACCTTGTGGCTGAGCGGAGAGGTTCATCGCCGCCGAGCGAAAGAACTCCAGCGCGAAGCGAACCAACCAAATCGCGTTGCGCCGCTGAGTCGCCGCGTCGCCACCGATCGCTTCGAGGCCGGAGGTCAATTTCTCCGATAAAACCAACGAATCGAACCGCGAACTGGCGAGTTGTTGATACAGTGCCTCGCGCAGTTCGCGCAAAGTCGGGTCAAGCAATTGTACGGCGACGGCTAAACTGCCGCCGCTCAGTTCCGCCAGCGCGGCGGCTTCCGCCGGCTCTTTGACCCAATCCAGTTGCATCAACAACTCGGCGGTATCGGCTGACGACAACGGATCGAAACGAACCAATTGGCAGCGAGAACGGATCGTGGGCAAAAGCGCGTCGAAGTTGTCGGCGAGCAAAATGATCAACGCCTTCGGCTGCGGCTCTTCCAGCGTCTTGAGGAAAGCATTTGCCGACTCTTCATTCATCTCGCCGGCGTCATCGACAATCGCAATCTTTCGATCAGCCGCCATCGGCAGGCGTGACAACTCGTAACACAACCCCTCGTGGCCACGATTCTCCGGTGGTCCGAGAAAGACGTCGATGGTCAGCTCGGACTTACCTGACTTACGTCCGACCTCATGCAAATCAGGATGTGTGCCCGCCAGCACCTGTCGGCACGCGGAGCAGTTTTCGCACGTCAGTAATTCTTCGTTCGAGTGCTGCTGGCAGAACAAGCACTGAGCCAGCGTGCGAGCGAACAGCCGCTTGCCGATCCCTTCCGGCCCGGCAAACACATACCCTTGCGACAACCGTCCGCGCCGGATCGCTCGTCGAAACCATTCGACACGCTCAGCATGTCCGCGAATCGAGTCCCAGGTCATGCGCGCGGCTCCTGAGATTCAACGCCCGGCGTGTTCTCGTCGTTGTCTCGACCGGGCTCGATCCACCCCAAGACTTCACTCGCGACGACAGAATGATTCTCAAAACAGTCAATCCGCCGCAACGTGCCCGACACAGGAGCCTCCACGTCAAACGTCATGCCTTTGATCAACATCTCAACCACCGCCTCACCGGCGAGGATCTCTTCGCCGAGTTCCGTAAGCCACGAACTGACTCGCACGGATAGCTCGCCAGCACCGATCTCGGGGAGCACAATGGGTTGCCAGGTCGTCGGCCGCGATGTACCAAGTGATGAAAAGGAATCAACGTTGGACATGACTCAAGACTCGTAGGTCAGCCTTTCCAGGCTGACTGTTTTTTAGCTTTGTTTATCTGTGCAGGATTCTGGTCAGGCTAGAAAGCCTGACCTACATTCCGCGGCCATCTCGCCGGCGTGATAACTCGATCGCACGAACGGGCCGCTGGCGACCATGCCGAAGCCGAGTCGGCGGGCCAAGTCA
>CAYSHJ010000950.1:0-6489 GCA_964430385.1 uncultured Planctomycetaceae bacterium | reverse complement strand
GCCGGTCACCTCGGTGGCCGATGTGCTGAGAATCAACGGACGCCCTGTGACGAGATTGACATCCTCAAATAAGAGCTGAATCCCCCACGAGCGAATGTTTTCATCGCGATTCTCTAATAGCAACAGCATGCTGAGTCCGTTTGCTAATGAAGGGTGATCGACCTTAGCACCGACACCGATGATGTGCGAAGTCCAGAGACTTCGCAGGGCGTCGCGCGACGGACTATCGGGCTCAAGGGGCCGCATCAATTTCATGAGCTTCAGGTACTCATCGTTTCTGAGACCGACGGCCCGTTCCTGAAGAAGGCGTCGCGCCATTCGCGATTGCCATTCGTTCGGGTGATACACAAGCTCGGCAAGTTCTTTGTCGCTAAGCCTGGCAAGATCCGTCGTCTTTTTCTGACCCCTGACCTCTGATGCCTGGCCATTGCTCCCGGCGTACTTCACGTTGTAGATGCGGCCGTTGCTGCGGTCCCAAATCTCCGGGTTGGTACGGTGGCAGGCGTTTTTGTCGTACCAGTCAATGAGGTACACGCTGCCGTCGGGGCCGGTCTTCAGGTTGATGCCGCGGAACCAGCGGTCGTTGGCGACGAGCAGATCTTTGCCGTGATGGCCGACATAGCCGGAGCCGCGGCGTTCGAGTACGTCTTGATTTACTCGGTTGCCGTGGACGTTGTTCATGAACAGCGTGTTGCGGTACTGCGGTGGGAAGTTGTCGCCGAGGTAAATCATGGCTCCGGCGTGAGCGTGTCCACCGCCGGCGGCGAGCGTGTCGGTCGGAGCGTGCGGTTCGTGGCCCCACCAGGCATGGTCCTGGATGTTGCCGACATAATGCTGGTGGTCGGCGATCGTCTTGATGTCCTCGAAGAAGTATTGGTCGAAGTGCTGGCCGCCTTGTCGCTGATACCGCGCTCCTTGAATGATGTGGTAGAGGTGCGGAATCACGCAGGCAGTGATGAAGGCGTGGCCGTGCTCGTTAAAGTCTACTCCCCACGGATTGCTCGTGCCCCAGGCGAAAACTTCGAAGACGTGCTTCGTGGGATGGTATCGCCAGACTCCCGCGTTCATCGGCGTTCGCTGGTCGTCCTTTGTGCCGGGCTTACCGACTTGAGAATGCGTGAAAACTCCGTGACAGCCATACAACCAACCGTCCGGTCCCCAGATGAAAGAGTTGAGCGTTTCATGCGTGTCCTGCCAGCCGAAGCCGTCGAGCAGCACCGTCGCGCCGGCGGGGACGTCCTTGGGGAACTGAAGAGGGGGTGAGGGGGCGAGGGGGCGAGGGGGCGAGGCTGCATTGTTTGCTTTTTGATTTTCTCCCCCTCGCCCCTTCTCCCCCTCTCCCCCTCTCGCGTCAGCGTCTGGCACGTCGTCACCGTCACGATCCGGGATGAACATCAGATACGGAGCCGCTCCGACCCACACGCCGCCGAAGCCGAGTTCCAATCCGCTGACGAGATTCAAGCCCTCGATGAAGACTTTGCGAGTCTCGAAGCGACCGTCGCCGTCGGTGTCTTCCAGGATGATGATCTTGTCTTTGCCCTGACCTTCAGGAGCTCGATTCGGATACGTGTAGGCTTCCGCAATCCAAATTCGTCCGCGCGCGTCGAACGTGAACGCGATCGGCTGATGCACCAGCGGCTCGCCGGCCGCGAGTTGAACTTGGAAACCGGGCGGCACAGTCATCTGCTTGGCGGCGTCTTCGGGCGAGAGCCCATCCGCCATCGCGACGCGCGGCTTCGGCTGCGCCTTGAGCCACTCTTCCTGAGTCACCTTTTCGCGGTGCTGCCGCAGGACGTGAGCACCCTTCATCCCGCCGGCGACGATGTCGGGCAGCTTGTCGCCGTTGACGTCGCCGACCACAAGCTGCCGGCCGATGCCGGATTCTTCGTCAGCCAAGTACGGTATCCAATCAACTGTTGGTCCGGTCGCTGACGCTCCCGGCTCGCCTTTTGTGCGTTGGAGCTTGAACCAATAGACCACCGCACCAGCATCCCACATCGGGCTTTGCCGGTGATGCGACCAATACGTCTTGCCGGTGACGATGTCCTTCAGCCCGTCGCCATCCATGTCGTGTAGCGCGACGGCGTGCGGCTCCGTGAAGAGCACTCCGTAGCGATTGTCTTCCGGCTTGTCTCCCATGATGAGGTGCTTTTGGAACGTGATGTTCGTAGTTCCGCCTTCAGGCGGTGTCTCGGCCTTCACTTGCTCAAACCACGCCAGCCCAAACGTGTGAGCCGCCAAGCTGGTGATGACATCGTTGTCGCCGTCCCCATCCACATCGTAGGCAATCATGTCCGCTCCGCCCGGCCCGGCGAATTGGTATTTGTGAAACGTCCACAGCGGATCGCCATCGAGCGAATTCGGCTGCTCGTACCAGCCCCCCTTCCAGATCACATCCAGCCGGCCATCGCCATTGACGTCGCCGACGCCCAGGCCATGCCCGAACGGGTATTCTCCGACCTCGGCCGAGATCGCGTGCCACGTCCACGGCGCGGTGGGCTTCTTCACGTCGAAGCTCACAAAGCCGAACTTGCCGGCGTGATTGCAAACTAACTCTGGTTGCTCGTTACCGATCAGATTCACAAACTGCGGCGATTCATTGCCGACACCGTCGAAGACCTTTTGAGTCTTCCAGTGATTCGTTGCTTCCAGCACTTTCCCCGCGCCCGGATTCACGTACAGCACGGCTGGCGAACCGGGCAGGCCGACGCTGACAAGATCATTCCAGCCATCTCCGTTGAAGTCGAACACCCACGTGAAGAAGTTGTTGGAGTAGCCGTCGCGATTCTGCGGGACGGGCGGGTAGATCTCCCGACGAACTTTGAACTCCGGCCCTTCCCACCAATACGGCCCATGCACGACGTCCGGTTTGCCGTCGCGGTTCAGGTCGCCGAAGTTCGCACCTTCGGAGAAGTACGTGTCCGTGAGCTGCACACGATCGAAGTGGTGCCGATGGAACTCGTCGGATCGGGCGGTCGAGTTCGCAAGACGGAAAAGACCGAGAACAGCCAGGCAGACCAAAAAGCGAGACATCACAGCAGCCTCCGCGTCGGAATGTCTAAGGAGAATTCGTTCCCAAGGCCGGCCAGAGTACGCACCCGAATGTCGTAGAACAACGCTCGACCGATTCGATCTTGGCAAACTGCATCACGGCCATCATCCTTCCGCCGCCAAGGATCAACTCCGTCAACCAGGACGATTTGGTATGCACGTCACGATCACCGCCGTCGGCCCGGACAATCGCGGGCTGGCCGATCCGATCATTCACTATCTCGCGTCGGCCGGGGCGAACATCCACGAAATCCAGATGTACGACCACGACAGTGAGAAGCTGTTTGCCATGCTGCTGCGAACCGAGTGGCCGGTCGATCAAGAACCGATCGCGACGCTGCGGTCACGCATGACGCAGATCGGTCAGTTGAAAGGCCTGTCGGTGCGGACGTGGTCGCGCGACGAGTATGCTCGGCCGCCGCGAATCGCCATCTGCGTGACGTATCGCTCGGAGCCGGCCTTGGCCGTGCTGCGAGCCATCCGCGACGGACGGCTGAAAGCAACTCCGGCGGTGATGATTGGCAACCGTCCCGCGTGCCGCGGCGTCGCCGAACAATTCGGCATCGACTGGCAGACGATCGGCGACGGCAAAGGCGAGCCCGACAACGGCCGCATGATCGAACTGTTCGATCAGTACGATGTCGATTACATCCTGCTTGCACGCTACATGCGCATCCTGCCTCCCGGCACTTGCTGGCGATTCGCCGGAGGTCGCATCATCAACTTGCATCACGGCCTGTTGCCACCGTTCCCCGGCTTCCGACCTTACGAAGACGCCTTTGCCCGGCACATGCTGACGTTTGGAGCCACCGTCCACTTCATCGTCCCGGACCTCGACGCCGGTAATCAGATCATCCATCAGAGCACATTCACCGTCGAACCGGGCACCCCGCTGGAGGCTATCAAACGCCAAGGCGAGTCCGACCACGAGCCGTTGTGTTTGGTCGAGGGAGTGCGCCGCGTCGTCGATCGCGAAGTGGAATTGCACTTCCACCGCGTGGCGCGCAGGGCTTCGCCTGCATGCTGAGTGGCCTGCGGTGATTCGAACGGAGTGGCCCTCTCGACATCGCCTCAGTCAGTGGTCCCCACAGATTCGAAAGCTGCTGCACGGTGACGGAGGCCATATTCTGCTGATCGCGATCTGCTCGTCCGCGACGGCGTGATCGAGCATCATCGGAAAGTGGATATGGCGAGCAAGACCTGTCTGTAGTCCTGATGCTGCTGCTGCTGCCGGCCTTCCTTGTGGACCAAACCCAGCAACGGTGCTGTTCCCTGTTCCAGGCCGCCTGGAAGAAGCGGCGGAGCAATAAGCGTTCGCTCTGGGAAGAGCTGCGGAACCGTCAATGCTCCTTCAGCGGGATGAAATCATCCCCTTCGTCGGTGTCACCGAGGGCCACCGGTTTGTCGTCCAGCGGCTCGTCGACGAGCGGCGGCGGGACGGCGAATCCATCGTCCTCGCCGTCATCGTCGAGCGGGATCGGAAACTCCATGCTTAGGTCGGCGCGCGGCGGCGAAACCAAAGCGGGCTGGCGAGACGCTTTGGCGGGCGCCGGCGGCGTGTCGGGCACTTCCGGAGTTTTCGCGACCTTGACCACAGCGGCCGGTTTGGATTTGCCTCCGGCGGCCTTATCGGCTTGCAGCCTGAAAGCCACGTCACCGATCACCAACTCGTCGCCGAAGTCCAGCGAGGATTGCTGCTCGACCCGTTCGCCGTTGACCCACAGGCCGTTCATACTGCCGAGATCGCGAACGACGAAATGGTTATTGACCAGCGCGATCGCGCAGTGCTTGCGCGAAATCTTGCGACTGTTCAAAATAATCGCATCGCAGTCGGGGTGCCGCCCGACCAACACGATTGGCTTATCCAGCGCGATCGGCTTCCCTTGTTTGATCGGCACCAGCAAGGCGGGCATGCGACGCGACTCCAATAAACCGCGATCCCTCGCCTTTACGACTCCGATGTGAGCATAACCCAAGGTCGCCACAGACGCGACTCAGAGTTGCGTCCAACGAGCGAGAATCGGACCAGTTGCTCGCGTCGTCGGGGTCAGGAGAACGATTCCACGCTCGCGCGACTGGCAAGCCAAGGTAAATCTGCCGGGAAGGCAGTGGTCAGAAGGCAGTGGTCAGAAGGCAGTGGTCAGAAGGCAGTGGTCAGAAGGCAGAGGTCAGAAGGCAGTGGTCAGAAGGCAGTGGTCAGAAGGCAGTGGTCAGAAAGCAGTGGTCAGAAGGCAGTGATCAGAAGGCAGTGGTCAGAAGGCAGTGGTCAGAAGGCAGAGGTCAGAAGGCAGAGGTCAGAAGGCAGTGGTCAGAAGGCAGAGGTCAGAAGGCAGTGGTCAGAAAGCAGTGGTCAGAAGGCAGAGGTCAGAAGGCAGTGGTCAGAAGATCTCTGATCTCTGACTTCTGATCTCTGATCTCTGGCCTCTGGCCTCTCCGCGCCCTGACTACTTCACGTTCTTCCTTGCCGCTTCCATCCGCGGTTTCGCCTTCTCGGCATATTCGCCCTTGGGAAAGTCTTTGACCAGCGCTTCATAGTCTTTAACCGCCTGCGACCAGTCCCCCAACTGCTCGTCGCACGCGGCGGCTTGAAACAGCGCGGGGGCCTGCCAGTCGGGGAACTTGTAAAGGATGTGGACCTTCAAGTAATTCTCCAGCGCCAATTTGTAATCCTTTTGAATGAAAAACGTCTCGGCGATCATGAACTGCGCCTTCGCCGCGGTTTCCGTTCTAGCACCGTGAGGGCTGTCGATGACCAGCTTGAAGACCGCCCGCGCCTCATCGAACTTGGTCTGCTGTTTGTAGACCCGCCCGAGCACCTCTTCGGCCTGATACAAGAACTTGTTCTTCGCGTCCCAGCCACGGAACTCCGTGACGGTCGCGACGACCTCGTTGTATTTCTTCTGTTGTTGGTAGGTCTCGGCAACCAGCACGAAAACACGCGGGAACCAATCTTTTGCCGCAACTCGTTGATCGGCCTTCGCCGCTGCCAGCGGCCTGAGCAATTCCAGCGCCGGCTCGACTTGCCCGCGCTGCAACTGCGACAGCGCCAGATAAAACGCCGCGTCGGACTTGTAGCGTCCCTCAGCGAAGCGAGTGCGAATCGCTTCCGACGTCTTGCCGAGTTCCTCCCATTGCTGCTGTTCCTCCGCGATCGCCATGAGGCGGAACAATGAATCTTGCTGCACGTCGGCGTCCGATTTCGGGTCTTGCTCCAACTGCCGAAACGCGGCCTTGGCTCCGTCTAATTTTCCCGCGAACAGCTCACTTTCCGCCAAGCTGAAGCTCGCGTTGTCGGCGAGTTCGCTGCTGGGAGTCTCGGCAATCAGCCGTTTGAAGATTTCGTCCGCGCGGCCGAAGTGTTCCGACTCGTAATTCAACAAGGCCCACTCATCGAACAACTTGTCGAGGTTTTCCGGCTTCGGGAATTTTTGCAACAAC
>CAYSHJ010000949.1:0-3575 GCA_964430385.1 uncultured Planctomycetaceae bacterium | reverse complement strand
GTGGACTTCGGTTGTGGCGATGGACGGTTGCTGGCGAAGCTGCGGGATGAGCACGGGTGCGAGGTTCAAGGGGTCGACGTTGATCCGGAGCACTTGCTGGCCGCACTGGAACGGGGCGTGCCGGTCGTGCGAGCAAACCTCGACGCCGGGCTGTCCGAATTCCCGAGTCAATCGTTCGACTTCGCAGTTCTCAGCCAGACGCTGCAGCAAGTGCAACGTCCGCAGTTCGTGCTCGAAGAAATGTTGCGAATCGCCCGGCGAGGACTGGTCGTGGTGCCGAACTTCGGCTACTGGCAGGTGCGGTTCCAAGTGCTCTGGCAAGGTCGGGCACCCGTCACCGACTCGCTGCCGTACGAATGGTACAACTCGCCCAACATTCACTTCATGACGATGCGCGATTTCCGCGATCTGTGCCTGAAGCAGAACATCCGCATCATCACCGAAGTGCCGATCATCAAACGCCAAGCCTGCCCCGAAGCCTGGGCCGCGAACCTGCGGGCGGAAAGTGCCCTTTACGTCCTGGAACGGCTGGGGGTATGAGTTCAGCCAATGACGAATGACGAAATACCCAATGACGAAAGGGAATTCAAAATCGGATTGACGACGAAAGTGCCTTGTGATCGTCTGACGTTCGTTTCGTGTGTTTGATTCGGCATTCGGGATTCGTCATTCTTTCGTCCTTCGGTCCTTCGTCCTTTGTTATTGCTAGCCATGCCCATCCCCACGCAGCTCCTGCAACGCCTGTCCGAGCTTTCGACTCCGGCGATCTGTGTCGCGTTCGGGATTCATCTGGTCGTATTCTTAATGTTGTGGTCGGCGTATCGGCACAACTTGCGAACGATCGCGGGGACTTTGGAGGACTTCACGCGTGGGCTGCGGCATCGCAGTGTGCTCGACCGGACGGTGCATTTGTCCGACCAGATCGAAGCCTTTCTGATCGACGTCAAGGAAGCGCTGGACGTCCCGGCGCGAGCACACGACCGGCAGCAGTTGTCGCTGCGGATCAACATCCTCGACGAAAAGCGTCGCTACTTGCACGCGCTGCGTTTCGAGACTTTTTACAACGTTTGGCGGACGATGATCGAGACCTACCCGCTGGCGGGAATGCTGGGCACGGTACTGGCCATCGGCGCGGCGCTGCAGGAGGGGAATCAGTCGGCGGCCGGTGCGTCGGTCAGCACGATCGTGAAGCATTTCGGCGAGTCGATTTGGGCCACATTTGCGGGTTTGGCGGCCGCCGTCGTGCTCATTTTCCTCAACAGCCTGATCGAACCGGCGTTCACACGTCTCTCCGAAAACCGCCAGCAGGTACGCGATTTGATCGCCCGCGCGAAACGCGAACTCGCGCTCTCGGCTGCGACCGATTCGGCCACGAGCGGAGGACGTTCATGAGCATCTCGCGCCGCAAAATCACGCTGCAACTCGTGCCGTTGCTCGACCTGATGCTCGTCGTGCTGTTTCTCCAATTCATGGAGATCAGCGAACGCAGCCGCAGCGACGAGGCGCGCGCGTCGCAAGCAGTCGCCGACGTTGAGCAGCAACGCGAACAATTGAATGCCGAACGGGTCGCCGTCGCCGAGCAACGCCGCGAAGCCGAGTTGATTGCCGACAAAGCCTTCGATCAGCGAGATCTTGTCGGGCAACTCGCCTCCGAATTGTTCAGTCTCCCGGACGACACCATCGAGAAACTCTTGAAGCAACGCTTCGCCGACAATCCGCCGACAGACAAAGAAGTTGCCGAGATGCAGCAAGAGTTCCGGAAACTGCGTGGCCGGCGCGGGCAAGAGGTGCTCAAGCACTTGCTGACGTTTCACGAGATTCGCAAACGCTGCGATCTGTGGGAGGTGCATGTCGACAAAGATGTCACGACAGTGAAGGCGAACGGCGAAGAAACTTCCTTCCGCGTCGAGACCTCCCAGGCCTTCACGGCTCAATTGTTTGCGAGCTACCGCAAGGCACCACAACCCAAAAGTCTGGTACTCATCGTACTGACGTGGGGCGCACCCAGGCTTCACGTTTACAACGCCGCCATGAAAGGGTTTCCTCAGGCGATTCTGCAAATGCAGGCGGACAGCAAAGATCGCACTCGATTCGAGTACTCGATTCTTGGTTATGATCCCCAGAGGACGATGCGTCCGCCAGAGTGAGTTCATGGAGGATTCGATGCTCGGCGACGATTCATCCTCGTCAGGGAAGGCCGCGGCCAATGGTGCCGCAGGAAGGAGCAGATCATGTCTCGGCTGATGCCTCGCAAACGGACGATTTTCGGAGGAGTGCTCGCGGTTGGTATCGCGGCGGGCATCTACTTTGGCGACAAACTTCCGCACCTCGGTAGCGGGTTCGGTCTGGGATCGGGAGGCGACGGCCTGATCGGCAAGCCCGACGTGAGCAATGTCGCGGTCAAAGCGTCCGACTCCACCAAATCTCACGACGATGGCGAAACGGAAGAATCCCAGGATGAGCAGCGCCCGGCGAGAGTTCGCCAGCCGACCGCGCCGGATCACATCCCTCCGGACGACGTGTTGACCGTCTTGGTGGAGGAGCACCATTACTCCGTGTGGAAGAAGACTCGTCGCGGCAACGGCTACTTTCCCACCCAGTTGCCGGCGCTCATCGAGATGGCGTTGAAGACGCCCACCAACTCCGAAGGTCTTCGCGTGCGGGTCGTCTACACCAAAGCTGCGCGCTACCCGGCGTGGCACGCTTTGCAGCAAAAACTCGTCGCCGCAGGCGTCCCAGCGGAGACAATTGTCCTGACCGACGAATTGGTCGACTAGGAAGTCCGCACATTTTGGATCCATGTGCATTCAAAAACTGAGCCAGCCTGCTATGCTTTTCCGATCTTCAGATAAGGACGGTGAAGCATGCAGACCAGTCATCCACTCACCGAGGGCGAGATCCTCGATTACCTGCGACAGCGGCGGAAGCGAGGCGAATCGCCACCTTCGTTGCGAGAAATTGCTCAGCATGTCGGGCACAAGTCGACGCTCAGCGTGCAGCGGATTTTGGATCGCCTGGAAAAACAGCGGCTGATCCGGCGGGAGGCTGGGAAGTCGCGGAGCTTGCGGCTGACGGACGCGGCGTTTCCGAAGCGGGGCTTGTCGATTCGCGGCCATGTCGCGGCGGGGCCGTTGGCGGAGGCGATCGAGGACGTTGAGCACTTCGATCTCGGCGAGGCATACGACCCGGACACGCATTGGGGGCTGCGGGTCAAAGGGGACTCGATGGTCGAGGCTCACATTCTGGACGGCGACATCGCCGTGATTCGCACGCAGGCGACGTGTCGCGATGGCGAGATCGTCGTGGCGATGGTCGATGGCGAGGCGACGCTCAAGCGGTTCTTCAAGCGGAAGGATCACATCGCGCTCAAGCCGGAGAACAAACGGATGCAGCCGATCCGCGTGAAAGACGTGGAAATTCGTGGCGTGCTGGTGGGGCTGATCCGGAGGTTGTGAGCGATGGTCGCGCGGAACGTCATCAGGGAGTTGTCTCAGCAGATCCGCCAGATCGAGCGGTCGCGGAGCCGTTGCGTTTCGTCGGCGAACCGTGTCGCCGTGGATCTGCCGGGGATCGAC
>CAYSHJ010000948.1:0-2975 GCA_964430385.1 uncultured Planctomycetaceae bacterium | reverse complement strand
AGTTTGGGTGGCACGTCCCTGAGTCATCGAAGGGCGTGGCCATTGGCATCGTGGTTTTCCACGCCCTTGGCAGGGCGTGCCACCCAAATCGTGGTCCAAACTGACCAACTACCCGTCGTTGGGTTCTTGCGGAGTTTTTGTGTGGGGGTCTTTGTCGGCGTTCTTTGCGGCACGGCTGCGGCTGCTGAACCGGCGAAGCCAAACGTGCTCATCATTCTGGCGGACGATCTGGGTTACTCCGACCTTGGATGTTACGGCGGAGAGATTCGGACACCCTCTCTCGATGGATTGGCGAATGGTGGATTGCGGTTCACGCAGTTCTATAACACGGCAAGGTGTTGGCCGTCGCGAGCCGCGTTGCTGACCGGCTACTACGCTCAACAGGTGCGGCGCGACACGCTGCCCGGCGTGCCTAGCGGCAGTCAAGGAGTGCGACCCCAATGGGCGCGGCTGCTGCCCGAGATACTGAGGCCGCTCGGCTATCGGTCGTATCACTCGGGTAAATGGCACGTCGATGGACAGCCGGTCGCGAACGGGTTTGATCGGTCCTACCTGCTGCAAGACCAAGGCCGTTTCTTTAACCCGCGCGTCCACTTCGAAGACGACCGCAAGCTGCCGCCCGTTGAGCCAGGGACGAGTTACTATGCGACGACGGCGATTGCCGATCACGCCATCAAGTGCCTGCGCGAACACGCGGCGCAGCACTCTGGCGAACCGTTCTTTCATTACCTCGCCTTCACCGCCCCACATTTCCCGCTGCAGGCTTTGCCGGACGACATCGCTCGCTACCGCGATCTGTACCACCAGGGCTGGGACAAGATTCGCCAGCAACGTTGGCGGCGATTGCAAGAACTTGGTCTCGCCAAAGGGCAACTGTCCGCGCCGGAGCAAGATCTCGGGCCACCGTATCATTTCCCCGAGGCGCTGAAGACACTCGGTCCCGGTGAGGTCAACCGGCCGTTGCCGTGGAGCGAACTCACCGACGAGCAGCGCGAGTTCCAAGCCACCAAGATGGCCATCCACGCCGCGATGGTCGATCGCATGGATCGCGAGATCGGCCGCGTGCTCGAGCAACTGCGTGCGATGAAAGCGATCGACAATACGTTGATCTGCTTCCTCTCGGACAACGGAGCGAGTGCTGAGATCATGGTCCGCGACGATGGCCACGATCCCGCCGCCGCTCCCGGCTCCGCCGCCAGCCACCTTTGCCTGGGACCGGGTTGGTCGACGGTCGCCAATACGCCGTTTCGCCGTCACAAGACTTGGGTGCATGAGGGAGGCATCGCCACGCCGCTCGTCATGCACTGGCCGCGCGGCATCGCGGCGCGAGGCCAGCTTCGTCACAGTCCGGGTCACGTCATCGACCTCGTGCCGACCGTGCTCGGTATCACTGGCGGCCAGCGTTTTGAAACGTGGGACGGACAGCCAGTTCCCGTTCCGCCCGGTAAGAGTTTGACGCCTCTTTTTGCCGAAGACAGCCCGCTTCCACGTGACAACTTGTGGTGGTTCCATGAGGACAACCGCGCGATTCGCACCGGCACGTGGAAGCTGGTCGCCGCCAAGAAGGAACCTTGGGAGTTGTTTGATCTCAGCGTTGATCGCAGTGAGTCGAATAACCTGGCCGCTCAGCATCCCGATAAAGTTCGCGCCCTGGAACAGTTGTGGAACCTGCGATTGAATGAGTTTCGTGAACTGGCTCTGCGCGACCTGCCCGCGACCAAGAAGAACACGGAGACCAAGCGACACGACGACTGAGAAAGTCGAATAAACCTCGCATGGTCACGTCTGACACATTCAGAGGACGTTTCACACTAACCGGAAGCGTTAGCGAGGGCGAGGTAATAGGCCCTCGCTTACGCATTTTGAACTTGCACTGTTTTTGATTCGGCCCCATCCGGCTTGTCCGGATGGGGAAGACGATGGAGAGCTAGCAATGAACGTCACGCTCCCGACCCCTGTTTTTCTGCGGTTCGCCGCCGGAGGCGGCGAACCGCAGAAAAACGGAGAAAGCCGAATAACCCATAGCGCGGCGACGCCGCAAATCCGAAATCCGAAACAAGCACGATCGGACGAGGGTTCAGGTATTCTGATTTCTGTTTTGGCATCACAAACGGAGTCCAGCGTGGTTTGGAGTTTGACTTGCAATGGGAATCAACGGCGATTTCACGGCCAAAACAGAAATCAGAACACCTGACCCCGGCTCACGCGCGAACTGCATCGTGCCCCCTGGCTGAGCGTCCGACGTTCATCCTGTTGATCTGGCCCAGGCAACGTGATTATATGGAGGCCCCCGAAATGGCTCGCCCCGCCAAAATCTCCAACCTCGGACTCCACCTGCCAGTCGCAAGAGATTCGCGATGATGATGATCCGTGCCGCATGTCTGATACTTGCCGTGCTTGTGCTCTTCGATGATGTTGTTCGTGCACAAGCTCCTGATCCCAAAGGAGTCGAGTTCTTCGAGCAGAAGATTCGGCCGGCGCTCGTGCAGCATTGCTATTCGTGCCATTCGGCGGAGGCACAGGCCAAGAAGAAGTTGCAGGGGCGGCTGTCTCTCGATTCGCAAGAGGGAATGCTCAGCGGCGGCGAAAGTGGTCCGGCGATCGTCAAAGGCAAAGCGAGCGAGAGTCAGCTCATTAAGGCACTAAAGTACGACGGCCTCGAGATGCCGCCGACCGGAAAGCTCTCGGACGAGGTCATCGCCGACTTTGTGAAGTGGGTCGACATGGGCGCTCCAGATCCACGACAAGGCAAAACTCCCGCGGCAGCGAAGCGTGAGGTCAACATCCAGGAAGGCCGAAAATTCTGGTCGTTCCAGCCGCTGAAGTCGCTCGAACCACCGCCGGCCAAGAACACGTCGTGGGTGAAGACGCCGGTTGACCAGTTCATCGCCGCGAAGCATGAGGAACTCGGGCTTGCTCCGAACAATGTCGCGTCGAAAGAGAAGCTCATTCGTCGCGCCTATTTCGATCTCATC
>CAYSHJ010000947.1:0-3709 GCA_964430385.1 uncultured Planctomycetaceae bacterium | reverse complement strand
TGGCTGGTTGAAATTGTCTGTGTTTTTGGAAGATGGATTTTTAAGGCATTGCTCCGATGTCCAATGGAGCCCGGAGGATTTCTCTGGCCGAGAAGTCTATGCCAGCGTCTGACACGCAATTGGCTGGTTTCTTCCCAGCAGTACCGGCCTCCGACCGCAGACGTCAACCATTGGACATCGGAGTGATGCCTTCCAAAAATCCACCGTGGAATTGCCACGGGGCTTCTGTGGCAAGGTGCATCAGCCACGCCAGACCCAGTAGAACCAAAATCTCAAATCTCAAATCTCAAATCTCAAATCTCAAATCTCAAATCCCGATCACCACCATGCACGACCTCCCGCGCCAAAAACTGTCCGAACTGCTGGGCAAACATGGCCACGGTCTTTGCGACGATCCCGGTTTGAATTGCCTTGGGTCGGAACCTGCGTTCGACTTTGATTTTCCAAAAGGAGCAATGCCATGCGTTCTCTGACCTTCGACGAACAGATGGAATTGAATCGTACTGCCTACGAGCAAGTTCACGAACAAATCCGGCAAGCCGGGCCGGGGCACTTCGCGGCCATTGCCGCTGGGCGGCTGGTCGCGATCACGGCTGACTTTGATTCGGCTGTCGCCGCAATCGAATCGTTTACTCCTGTCCCCGACCATTATCTCGTTTTCCCAACCGACGCCGAGCCGGTCTTTGAAGTCGTCGATTCGTTTTTTGGAGTCTGCCGATGAGCCAAGTGCTCACTTGGCTGGCGACAGTCCGCGGTGACTACGTGATCGACCTCATGATCGGCGGACTCATTGCTTCAGCGATGGTCGATTCGGGACTGGTGGATCCAGCACAATTGGTGGGATTTGAATTGTCCCCGGCCCTGTTCGATCAACTCCAAGAAGCGGGACTGTTGAAAGAACTGGCCACTCGAACTCGGCGCGACGCGGGAGGCCGGATGAGCGTCATGCGGGTCGAAAAAGTCTCGACATTCTTGGTGCGGCCGGGAACGGCCGAGGCGGCTGGCCCTGAAGTCGATGTGTTCGTCGCCCGCATTCCCGAGGGACTCCCGAGTCGAGTCGGCCTCGTGTTCTTTCATAAACTGACGGGTTGTCAGGTGGTTTGGGACTGCTCGGGACGGACCTGGCCTTTGCACATCCCGTGAATGTGAATTCGTCACCGTCTGATGAAGCAACAAGTTTCAAATCTGAAATCTCAAATCTGAAATCTCAAATCTCAGATTTGAGATCTCCAATCTCAAATCCCTCTCCCTCGCCGGCCGGCACCAGTGTTGATCTGGTGGCGCTCGCCATGCAGCATCGCGCCCAGGCTCAACAAGACCAAGTGAAAGCCGCCCAAGCCGAAACGCACGCCAAAGCGTATGCCGTGCAAGTGCAAAAGGAAGCGAAGGAATTGGCCGAGGAGACGCGGGACTTCGCAACCGCAGTGCGGATGATCGAAGAACTCGAACCACACCGCCGCGATGCAAAGCTGTATGAAAAGATTTGCCGATATCGTGATCGGGTCGTTGCGCTCAATGCCGACATACAAGCGGCGGTTCAACAAGGGCAATTGCGGTTTTTAAACAAACAAGTGAAAGAGCTATTGAAGTTGCAACCGAATCGCGACGAAATGCGGCGGCTATTGTCGGCATTGCCGAACGATCCGACGTTTCCAGAACTGGCTGCAGAATTCACGAATTCCGTTGGTATGCGATTCGTACTAACCCGGCCTGGTGAATTCCTGATGGGGTCCGAAGAACGCGAGGATGAGAAACCCGTTCATAACGTCGTGATTACACCGCCTGTCGCCAACGGAAGATCCACAGGGACCGTTATCGGGCTTGTACCATGTTTTTCGTGGCGGGCATCGATTGGGTTTGGCGTCGGATTCCCGTTCGGCATTTCGCGGTAACAACCAATTTTTCGCCGCGAATGAGAGGGGCGACATGACGGGTTTCCGAATCGTTATGTCTATTGATCTTGATGGCGACCTGTCGTCGCAATCGTGATTTAGATTGGGGAAAAGCAGATCTCCCAGGTAAGTGAATTGGAGGGAAAATGAGCCAGCCTCGGAAGTCCAGCCAAGCGAGCGAAGTGCGGCGCGGCTGATCACGGCGTCCGCGCTTTGGCGAGCCGACTGAGCAACTTGGCCGGGGACCAAACAGAAATGGGACTGCTGGCGAAACCACTGAGATCGCGGGTGACGATGGCGTCCAACCCGGCCGTCGTGGCGGCTGCGATTTGGATGTTGTCGTTGGGATATGCACAAAGTAGCCGAGTCACTCCGTGACTCGAATCGAGTCACGGAGTGACTCGGCTACTTTGAATTGGATTTGGACTGCGGGGACTTGTCACCGCTTTCCCATCGCTGCGGAACCAGCTTTCTTTCACTCGAAAAATGACCAGTCGTTCCACCATCGAAAAGCGGCTTCGCCGCAAACCAAAGCGGTGACAAGTCTCCGCAGTCCAGAGGTCGCTTGTTTAAGGACTAGAACGAGGACGCCTCTGATGAGCAACCTCTTGAAACGCGGCCAAGTGCTACGTTCGCGGCATTCCGGTTAGACATATACGGTGGAGGATTTTCTGGGGGGCGGGGGACAGGGCGAGGTCTATCGCGCCGCATGGGGCACCGGAGCGTTCGCGTTGAAGTGGTACTACAGCCACACCGCGACCGCCGAACAACGAACCGCCTTGGAAAAACTGGTTTCGGTCCACAAGGCTCCCAGTCCCAGTTTTCTCTGGCCGCTGGATCTCATCGACTCCAACGGCGGTGACGGATTTGGGTATGTGATGCGTCTGCGCGAACCGCGCTTTCACAGCTTGCTCGATTTGATGATGGGTCGCGTGGATCCGTCGTTCCAAACGCTGGTGACTGCCGGCTTGCAGTTGGCCGATAGCTTCTTTCGCCTACATGCGGATGGGTTGTGCTATCGCGACATTTCGTTCGGCAACGTGTTCTTCGATCCGCAAAGCGGTGAAGTCCTGGTCTGCGACAATCACAACGTCACCGAAAACCGCTCGCCGCACTGCGGCATTCTCGGCACGCCGGACTTCATGGCTCCGGAGATCGTGCGCGGTGAAACGCTTCCCAGCCGGCAGACCGATCTGTATTCGCTGGCGGTGCTGCTATTCTACATGTTCCACGTCAGCCACCCGCTGCTGGGACGCAGAGTGTTGGCGATTCGCTGCTGGGACTTGCCCGCGCGGATGAAGCTCTGCGGCCACGAACCGCTGTTCATTTTCGATCCGCAGGACCAATCCAACGCGGCCGTGGACCGCGACGACGATCACAGTGACGAGGCCGGTGCCAACGCGGCTCAGGATTGGCCGGTCTATCCCCAATTCCTGCGAGACACGTTCACGAAAACCTTCAGGTCGGGACTGCGCGATCCCGACGACCGTGTCATGGAAGGCGAATGGCGCGGCGTGCTGTCCCGACCGCGCGACGCCATCTTTTTCTGCGAACACTGTGGCCTGGAAAACTTCTATGAATTGGAGTCACTCAAATCCTCTTCGGCCGCGCGGATGGTGAGATTCGGCACTGAGCAGAATCGGAAATTGGTGAGTCGCTGGGCGGACGCCGAGTTCGAGTCCGCACTGTAGCCCAGGCCCTTGATGATCTGTCCGCCATCCACGATCGGAACCGGTCGGCCGATCGGGTCGAGATAACTCTTGGACGAGTCGATGCCCAGCAACATGCAGATGGTCCGCAACAGGTCGGAGACACTG
>CAYSHJ010000946.1:0-10727 GCA_964430385.1 uncultured Planctomycetaceae bacterium | reverse complement strand
TCCACGAGACCGACGCCCTCCAAAACGACAACGCCGACCGCAAGCCGTGTCTTCGACCGTCGATTCGCGTCCCAACGTCCAGCATCCAAGAGCACTGCTTGTCCCAACGCGGCCAAACAGTAGCACGTCCAACGTGATTATCGACTTGAAGCAAGGCCACCCAGCCACACCCAATGTGGCTCGTGATGTCGAGCCGGACCACCCAGCCTCAAAACTCGGACTGTTCGTCTTCCGGTAGGATTTCCTGAGCGACCAAATCTTTCCACACGGCCAGCACCGTCTCGGCCAACGGACCGGCACCAAGACGTTCCGCGACAGTTCCCTCCGTGGTCTTGAGTTCGGGAAACGCCAGCAGCAGCCGTATGAGATCGGCCTCGTCGATCAGACCCTTCGCGGTTTTCGGTCGGCCGACCATGCTCCGCACTTTGCTGCTGATTAACTCGGCCGGGGTCAGGACCAACACGCCGTCCAGACGTTGGTGAGGCGGCAGCGAATCGACTGAGCGGATATCGACCAGATGTCGATTCTGCGGTTTCCGCAGTTGGTAGAGGCGGTAGCCCATTCCCGCTTTGATGTCGCGAATCCGCACCGAGATCTGAAACCGCTGGTGCAAATCGTGCTGTAATTCTGCGGCCAATTCCGCAGCTCGCATCGACAGAATGTCCACGTCTTGCGTCATCCGCGGCTCATCCACGTAGGCGTTCACGGCCTGGGCACCAAACAGAACCGCATCGTCACGTCCGCGCAAAAAATCCAGGACCGCGTCGTGGATCGTGGCTAAAGGCAGCGGTTCACGCATGATGAACTCCCGGAATGTCAAGCTGCCGTCGCCGAACATGATTCCATCTCCACGAACACAAGGTACGCGTCGAGAATAAACGCCTGACGGTCTTCGAGACAACCACGGGCCGTCACTTTCCGCCCCCTCAATCCCGACACTGGTCCTGCGGCGGGGTGGATTTGCGGGTTTGACCCGCTCCACAGGCGACGTGCCACGGCTTCAGTTTGAGGAGAAGCCGTGTTCTTCGAGGCGTCACCCACCATCGGCACTGCTTCTCCGAGGACTCCGAAACAGTGCCACACCCAATGTGGCTCGTGATGTCGAGCCGGGCCATCCAGCCACCTTGGGAGTGCTCCGGCTTGACGGAGCTTTGGAATCGTCGCGCAGCGACTTTCTTTGGTTCCGGTGACGGAGAAAGGGCTGCGCCCGATAATTCCAAAGCGGGGTCAAGCCCCCGCACTCCCAAAGTCGCCTTCACCGCTCCGCGTGAAGACAGCCGAGCGAACTCTCGACGTGAGACCATCCGCAAACGGTCCATCGCACACCACGCCCTTCCGACGAGAGTCTTCCACGAGACCGACGCCCTGTAAAACGAATACGAAAACGAAAAACTCTCCAGGTCCACCGCGCGCCCGGCTGTCTTCACGCGGAGCGATGAAGGCGACTTTGGTGCGTGAACTCGATGCGTGCGCTCAATCGTGTCACGGCTTGCGGTCGGCGGAAGCAGCGTCGTTTTCAGTCGAGCCGACAACGCCGACCGCAAGCAGTGTCTTCGACCGTCGATTCGCGTTCCAACGTCCAGCACCCAAGATCACTGCTTGTCCCAAAGCGGCTAAGCAGTGGCACGTTCAACACGGTTAGCGACTTGAAGCAGGGACACCCCGCCCGCCATACCAACTCCTTGCTCGACCACGACGGCTCGTGATATGTTGGTCACCGCGATCTTTTTCCGTTCAATTGTCCCTGGAGATGCTCCATGTCCGTTCGCAGATTGGCTCGGGAAGAGATTGGAGATCGTGGTGCTGCGATCTACACAACCAAGCTGCGTCCGTTATTGGAACCGCAGTGTTGCGGGCAGTTCGTGGCGATTGATGTCGAGACGGAAGATTACGAAGTCGCCAGTGATGCCGATGTGGCCAGCGATCGACTTTGGGAACGTCGTCCCGATGCGCAGATTCTGGTCGAACGAATTGGGTATCCCGCCGTCTTCCACGCGCTGGGCATGCGGGGTTGGCCATGATTGTCGGTGAAATCGACGCGAATCTCGAAGCCAGAATCACGCTGTCGCTGATCCACAAGGAACGAAATCTGGACGTCTTGTGCTTGATGAACCCTTGATTGGAACGCGGATGCTCAGCGGCCACGACCTGCAAGCCCGTTGGGAAGTCGGGGGAGAATTCCGGCTGTCGTTGATCCCGACGGCATGACTCGTATCGAGGCGAATCGCGCTGCGAGGCCACCAATCACCTTGGGAGTGCTCCGGCTTGACGGAGCTTTGGATTCGTCGCGCAGCGACTTTCTTTGGCTCGGGCGACTGGGAAAGGGCTGCGCCCGAGAATTCCAAAGCGGGGTCAAGCCCCCGCACTCCAAAAATTGCCTTCACCGCTCCGCGTGAAGACAGCCGAGCGAACTCTCGACGTGAGACCACCCTCAAACGGTCCATCGCACACAACGCCCTTCCGACGAGAGTCTTCCACGAGACCGACGCACTGTAAAACGAATACGAAAACGAAAAACTCTCCAGGTCCACCGCGCGCCCGGCTGTCTTCACGCGGAGCGATGAAGGCGACTTTGGTGCGTGACCTCGATGCGTGCGATCAAATCGTGTCACGGCTTGCGGTTGGCGGAAGCTGCGTCGTTTTCCGTCGAGACGACAACGCCGACCGCAAGCAGTGTCTTCGACCGTCGATTCGCGTTCCAACGTCCAGCAACCAAGAGCACTGCTTGTCCCAAAGCGGCCAAGCAGTGGCACGTCCAACGTGGTTAGCGACTTGCAGCAGGGCCACCCTACCCAGATGAAAGACATGCTGGGCGTCGTCCCGAAAATCCTCGCAGTAGAGCAGCTTCAGTTCATCGGGGAACAAGGGATAGTCGCCTTGCCGCCGGACCGGGGTGATCGCCTTGTCGGCATGGAGCGCGAACTGCCATTCCTGCCGCACGTAGTCCGACACAGCGGCTTTTGGCCCGACGACCAGCACCAACCGCTCGCGCGCGGCGGCCGCGTCCTGAATTTCCTGGTGAAACGTCAGCCCGCGCGACGGCATCGCCATGCGGTCAAACCAAACCTCGAAACCGCGGGCCGTGAGATCCCGGTGCAGCCAGCCAACGGAGGACGTGGCCGAGTCGAACGGATCGACGTCATCACCGCGTGCGTAGGAGAAAAAGAGGGTGGTCATGGCGGTGGTCCGCGTGACGATTTCCGGGTAGTTGCCAACCGCACTGTCCTAGCGGCAGCTCGCGCTGTCAACAATTGGACTTCTCGCCATTTTCTCGCCTTGGCAGTCTTTTCTGCCCCAATTTTGCCTCATCTGAAAATGCCCGTTTTCAGCCCTGTCTTAATCTGCGTTTCATCGCCTTCAAGCGAGAAGACGCACAGGTTTCCATCCAAATCTCGTGCGGCCCATACGTTCGCTGTTGGATGTCGCCTGACGCCGTCTAGATATTCAGGAACCCACACCATCGCTACGGACTCTTGTTGCTCTGCGAACTCGATCACCGTTCCCGGCCAATCCCTTCGAGCTCTCCATCGAGGAAATGTGCTCCCCGAGGCGGGCACCCAACGGCACTCACGGCCCAACTGACCCAGTTCGTCTTCTGTCGCGTTGCACAGGTCGGTTGTCGAGAAGGTACCAATGTCTTCAGGGCCCCCCATTTCGAGGGCGGTGGCCGCGTCCCAGACTCTGACCATCTCGTCGTCTGACCAAGTAACGATGCGCCGTCCGTCTTTTGAGAAAGCGACGCCCAACCTCCCAACTTTGTGTCCACGGCGGCGGAGAGGCTCATCGCGGCTGGTCACCTCCCATAAGCACAGTCTTTCATCATCTGACGCGGAAGCTATGCGCTTTCCGTCGGGCGATAGTGCGACACACAAAACTCGATCCTGGACGCCACGCAGGCACGCGAACTGTTCGCCAGTCCGGGCATCCCAAACGCGGATCGTTTTGTCCGCGGACCCGGATACGATGCGATTCCCGTCAGGAGAAAATGCCAGGCTCAATACGTCAGAATCATGGCCACGAAGGGAACCAACTTGGGTTCCGGTCACGGCATCCCAGATATGAATGGTGTTGTCGCTTGACGCGGAAACTATACGTCGTCCGTCCGGCGAGTAGACAACACTATTGATCCTCTGCGCGTGAACGTGGTAACAGGCAACTTCCATATGTGTGGCTGCGTCCCAGACCCGCACGGTCCCGTCCGCTGACCCTGAGACGACTCGCCGGCCGTCCGGACAGAACGCAACACTCAACACCGCTTCGTCGTGGCCGTGCAGGCACGCAATATGAAGACCGCTCGCCCCATCCCAGAATCGCACCGTCTTGTCACGTGATGTGGACACCAGTTGATGCCCATCGGGTGAGAAGGCGACACCTGTTGTCTCATGCTCTTGCCCCCGGAGATTTGCCAGATTCGCGCCAGTTGTCACATCCCAAATCCGGACGTCATCTCCACCGGTAACGATGCGCCGCCCGTCAGGGGAAAAAACGACAGCATTGACGTTCCACTCGAGGCCGCGCAATCTTGCTACTCTTCTGCCTAAGGCAGCGTCCCAAATGCTTGCCGTTCGAAAGTAGCCAGCGGCGATGAGCTGCCCGTCCGGAGAGAAAGCAACACTCCGCACACCAGAGTCGGAGCGGTCAAGCACGGCTCGCAGAGCCGTTCCGAGAGCGATTGCGGGAGGTCGCAACGAGCGGAGCCACAAAGAGCCCCGCAGTTGGATTTGTTTACCAGTACACCAAGATTCCAGCAACTGCCATAGCTTTAAGCCTCGTCGCTTCCATGGTGGTCCCTTCGGCGGCCAACCTCTCGCCGGAGTGTCATAATGTGGTTCTGTCGCAGGATGATCGTACCACCAGCATCGGTTCCATAGGCATTGAAACAGAATGCTAGGTTGCCAGGCGATGAACTGAATGTCGTGACCGAGAGCCTCATGGAGGCGTTCAAGGATCCAGCGGCGGGGATAGGTCATCGGCAGATGCCGTAACGCCTCACCGAAGTCACCCATTAGGTCGAACACCATCCCCGCCTCGGTCTTGCCTTCGAGAAACGCCATATCGGTCAGCAATTGTTCGGATTTCTGCCAGTCGGCTGCTTGCAAAAGCTGCCAAGGAAGCTCGTCCACTTTGCGGACATTTGCTGGCCGCGGAGTCGGCGGAAGCGTCTTGGCCCGTCTTCGCTGCTCTTCGAGCGATTCCAGCCAGTAGTCCTGGGCATTGAAATATTCAGCCAGGCGCCCATGAGCCTGCCGCTGCTGCTCCTCTGAGGGGAGGAAGCGTTCGCGAACCGCTTTGAAAAGGTTGCGGTGATAAAAGTGGATGACGGCGCTGCCGGGTGCGGAACGCTCCGACAGGTAGGGTGCGAGATCGGAACGCAGGCGAGTCCACGGGGCGATCGGAATGCGGGTCGAATTTGGTGGCAATTCATGGCCGTTTCGCTTGTTGTCCTTGGCGAGGATCACCTCATACCTCTCGTGTGTGTACAGGATTTCGAGCAATTCCCCTTCGCTGAGTCCGTACCGCGCGGAGACCAGACAACTCAAGGCGATGCCGATCAGTTCGCCGTGCTCGGACGGTTTTCCCAGCCGGATGAACAACTCGTCCAACAACCGGGCCAGTGACTCAGGGATCGCGGACGGTGCGTCGAACGACCGCCAGCGGCGGGCCTCTTCAAACAGCACCTTCAGGAACAATGGTTGTCGGCAGGCGGATGTTTTCCTAATCGCTCGTGAGATCATCTTCTGTTGCGTCTCGGTCAGATCGCGGGTGGAAGCACGCAGCCAACGAGCAAACAGCTTGCGAGCATCGTTCTCTTCGAGGGCACCGAGTTCATCGTTGCCCAACAGCGTGCGAACCTTCAGTTCCCGATATGCCTCACAGGCATCCGAGTCCTCGGGAAACTCTTCAGACGGTGAGAGACACGAAACCACCATCCGGGCGTGACAAGATGCGGCGGTCCTCAATGACAATGGGGATCGAATCCAAAAGGCCGACCGGCCGTAGTCGGCGGCGTCTAGTTGATCCAGCGCGTCGAGGAAAACAACGACAGGCCGAGCCGCAGTCGCCTTGCCGAGGTGCGAGTAGAACTCGTCGATGAGTTCGTTCAGGTCGGTGGGGAGCGGTGATGTCAACTCGAAGTCTTGTCGCAGTTCCCGGCAGAGGCTCGACAAGAGCGACCGGAGATTCGAGGAATCGGGAGTCGTGCCGATGAACCGGGAGAGAACGATCGGTCCGGTCTTCACGCGCGTGCCGTCAGCACTTCGCGACGGCGTCACCTCCTGGATGATCTTTCCCAGCAGAGCCGTCTTGCCGCTGCCGGACGGGCCATGCACCACGAACGGCTGGTTCGTCTCGCTGTGGAGGTAATCTCGAATCCGTTGCAGTTCGGTTTCCCGACCGACGAACGTCTTCTCCGGTGCCCGCTCACCGGCGAAGCGCAGATGGTCGGCACATTCGAGGTCCAGTTCCTGTTGCGACCCGCGCACCTGGGCAAGCGTGGCGGCGTCCGCCGACAGGTCGCAGCCCCAGTAGGCGTTGATCTGCTCGATGATGATGCTTTTGAACCGAGTCAGGATCTCGCGACAGAAGTCGTCGAGATGGGATGTCGTGACGTCACCTGTGGGGTTGTTGTCCTAGTCGATGGCCCATTGGCACGTCGAGCGGATGATCGGCGAACTGCTCAGACGGCGTTCTAGCTCGGCTTTCAGATCGGCCAGGGCTTGCCGAGCGTCGTCGTCCGGGGTTCCGTCGTCTTTCAGGTCGATAAAGTCTCCGCACCGTGGCCGGTTGGGAAACGCTTCGAGATCGTCGATCGTCCGAACAGACGCGATGACGTGCCGATCCGCATTCTCTACCTGCAAGGCACCTTGCCAGATTTCCTGCTCCGTCGCCGAAGCCTGAAAGCGTACGCTCGACGGGACCGTTCCCGGCGAGGTCTCGTGCAGAGTCTGGAATCGTCCGGCGAGTCCCACAGCGGGAAATGCGCGATTGACGATCGACCACAAGACGAATTGCACATCGACCCAAGCGGCTGTGTCCCGCAGTTTGCCGTCGGCATCGGGTTGCCTGCCGTAGTCCACACCGTCGAGGCTGGTTTTGCGTGAGCGGAGAACGTACTCGCCAGCAGGGGTCTGCTCTCCAAACGGCTTTGCGTTCTCGTCGAGCAGATACCAGTCTTCGAGAACGGCGACCGTCTTTTTCAGGAGTTCAACTTGCTTCTCGGTTAGTTGCTTCGCGGGATCGGCCGGCTCACGCTGAATCTGCTGAGCAGCGGTCTTGAGTTTCTCGAACTCGGCGACCGAGATGACCTCCGGCAGCGGACGCCAGCCGTAGCGGTTGCCGAGCAGGATCAGGAAATTGGGCTCGGGGGACGTCTGCTGCGAGCGGCGGAGTTCCTCGAAGCAGATGCGCATCGTGCGGTGATCGAGACCCGCTTCTGCGGGAACTCCCCAGCGCAGATCGATCGCCTGAAACGTGAACCCCCGCTGCTGGCAATAGCGTTCCAACTCGGGCCAGACCTTTGCATGCAGTGCGTTCCGTTCGTGTTTCAGATCGCTGAACGTGGAGCTGACGAACACTCGGATAATCGGCAGCGCACGTTTGACAGGAATCTTCGACTGCATCGCGAGCTCCTAGTGCTTTGTCACCGCTTGATTTTCGGGTGAGGTGAGCCGGAACGCGCTAGCGTCCGGTTTGTGCAGCAAGAACCGGGGCTAGCGCCCTGCGGCTGATTTCCGCGACCCGAATTCGTTGCTGTGACAAAGCACTAGTCGACCCGACCACTTTCTGAACCAAGCCCTGAATTGTCACTGGGCACGTCAGAACGGCATGCCGTCATCCGGGAACGAGTCGGGCAGCTCCGGGTTGGGCGGTTCGAGGAAGTTTTTCAGCTTCGCGAATAATTCGCCGCATTTGGGGTCGAGGTCCGGGCGTGCGACTGCGACGGCGTCGAGCGTCTCGGCAAAGCGAGTGAGCACGGGTTCGAGCAGCGATTCAGAAAGAGCGGCCTCCGCGCCGGTCAGGACTTCGCGGAGGTTGCCGAAGTCGCGGTTGAGTTGGTCGATGAGACCTGCGGTCGCGGGAGGGGCGGGGTCGCGAGACCCGTGCCCGGCGCTGGGAGGGGCGGGGTCGGGAGACCCGCGCCCAGCGCTGTCGAGGTGCCGCGGCGGTTCGCGAAGATTCGTGATGAGTTCGGCCAGGTGGCCGCCGATGCCGAACAGACGAATGCCCAGCGGCACGTCGGGCGAGTCGGCGATCGAAAAACTGCTCGACCAGACGGAGCCGGCAGGGTGTTGGCCCTCGGCGGGATAATCCACTCCCAGACGCCGGCGCTCAGCATCGCGAGCATCGCACTTGCGGCTGAACTCTTCGTAGTCGCGTTGTTCGGCTTCCCATTCTTCGCGGGTGCGGCGGTAGATGTCGAACGCGAACTCGCCCCAATCCATACCGCTGCCGTCGAGATGCCAGAACGACGGGCCGGGCATGTCGGCCAACATTTGGCAACAAGGGCAATCGGGATCAACCATGGCATCGGCACCGGACATCCCTTCCGGAAGCCGTTGCCGTTCGCGGTCGATGATCGAGCGGGGCGTGCGGAAGTGGCATTCGGGGTCGGGCGTGTTCAGCCATTCGTCGCGAACCTGTTCCAATCGCGGCACTTCGGCGGTGAGGAAGTCTCCCAGCGCCAATGCTTCCGGCCGCTGCGAGGCGTTCGGGGATTGAGCCAACTCAGTCAGCCGTTCCCAGCAAGACCAAAGTAACTCGCGGACGAGGTCATAGTACTTGACCAATTCATGCGTGCCGAAGCCGCCGATTTGGAAGGCGTGCGACGTCGTGTCCAAACCGCGCGGGCAGAAGTCCAGCCGCGACCACTGCTCGCAGCGCGAGTTCAAGTCGTGTGAAATGTGGTCGTGCCGAGCGAGCAGCACCTCGCGTGGAATCTCGCCGCGCAGGTCGGTACGGGGAGTCATCAGCCACGCGACGTGGATGTCTTTCAGAGCGTCGTAAAAGAGACTCGCGTATCGCTCCTGTCCCGGCGACGTGGACGGGGTGAGTTCTTCCAGAGTCATCGTCTCCGGGTCTCGCACGCCGGACGAACCATTCCCACTGGGTGATGTGACGCTTGATTGTTCTTGCTGCACGCGATGTGGCCAGCGAATGGCTCGCTCCTTGGCTTCTGCGATCCATTTCGCACGAGTCGCCTGTGCGAATTCCTCGCGGCGGGCGAACGCCGCGAAGCATTCGGCGGCGAGGAATTCGACGAGCGGCCGGCCGAACAACACGGCCCGCGCATCGAGCGGTGGATGGGCCGCGCGTGCGCACCGCCGCTCCTCCGCCAGTGGCCGCCAATGTTGGATGTCCGAGGTCACCAGCCACTCGTCGGCTAATTCATAACGGATGGGGATGTCCGTGCCGCACTCGCCGTTGTGATACCAAACCATCCCCTTGCGGCCGGGCGATGAGTACGACGATTCCACCGAAATCAGCCGCGCGGCCAAGTCGATCACCACCAAACCTGCATCGTACGGTTCGTCATTCAGAGATCCGCCAAAACAGCGGAACCAGCGGCCATCGCCACTCGGTTTCATGAACCGCTCAATCGCGACTTCCAGTTCCTCGATCGTCTCAGGATCGGCACTCAGCGCCGCAACGGCGGCATCCGCACAGCTCCCATGCCAAGTGGACGAGACCGTTCGGTGGGCATCGCGCAGGATGAATTTCACTTCGCTCATGACACAGACTCTTATACCAGGCGCGGGTTTCGTACGAAACTGACAGCGAGGCTCGGCGCAGCGGAAGCAGTTTGTATCAATGTCGTCGCCAGAATTCTTGCCCACTCAAGTTCAAGGACGCGGCTGAAGTTGCTGCGGTCACGAAGCGATCACGATGAGTTAGCGGCTACGCACTGGCCGGTTTGTCGACGAACTTCGCGAGGATCAGTCCTGCGATGACCCAGAACAGAAAATCGTAGCCGGCTTGATAGAGCTTCCAGTCGGCGGGCATTTGCCACCAGACGATTTCGCCGCCGTCGATGAAGAAGGCGGCGATGAAACCGGCGAAGGCGACGAATTTCACTCGGTCGGCGTATGTCGGCAACGCGGAAGCGACTCGGTGCAGCAAGAGCGCGATCAGCACGATCACAATCTCACCATCGCACGGTGCCCGATCGGTGAGGTGAGAGGTGTAAACCATCGGTCGTCGCACCGGGAGTGAGCAGCACTTTGGCGATTGAGACGTTCGGCGAGCGGGGGGTGTGAACCCCCCGAGTTCGTGTTTCGGTGACACTCGGGGGGTTCAATCGCCCAAGCGGTCTCCGAGGGCATCCGCAAGAGCGGCGCGTTCGTGCTTCGGTGACACTCGGGGGGTTCACACCCCCCGCTCGCCTGATTTATCTTGAGTCCGCCGACCTACGGTTCAACCATGCCGGGCTTGCGCACGCCGCCGCCGATTTGCTTCGTCGCGGTGTCACCGAGGTCCGCGCGCGCTTTCTCCGCCAACGCGGTCAAACGTGCGACAACGTCGGCGTGCGTGTCGGCGATGTTGCTGGTTTCGGCTCGGTCGGATTCGAGGTCGAACAGAGCAAGCTCGATCTTCTTCTGAGCCGGTTTGCCGGGGCGTGAGTCTCCACCGACGTTGTCGGATGTGGTGGAGATGTAGTCGTGCGGGAAGTGCAGCTTCCATTTTCCGCTGCGGACGGCTTGCAGGTGTTGGCCCCAGTAAAAGTACAACGC
>CAYSHJ010000945.1:0-1884 GCA_964430385.1 uncultured Planctomycetaceae bacterium | reverse complement strand
TCGCGGTGGCAAGGTGCTCGCGACCAATCACAAGCAACTCTATTCGAAGGCGTCGAAGCTGGTCCTCAGTCCGGAAGTGAAGAGGTTCCAACTCAACGACGAGCCACAAGACCTGCGCGACCGCTACGGCAACTCGGACTTTGGCCGCGGCTGCATGTTGGCTCGGCGTCTGGTCGAATCTGGCGTGTCGTTTGTGGAAATCACCACGCGCGCGATGGGCAGCAATTGGGACACGCATCAAGATGTCTTTTCACGCACCGGCACTTTGATCGGTCAAGTCGATCCCGGCATGGCCGCGTTGATCAGCGACCTCAAGCAACGCGGAATGCTCGACCACACGCTCGTCGTTTGGATAGGCGAGTTCGGTCGGACGCCGAAGATCAATCCGCGCGGCGGCCGTGATCACTACCCGCGCGTGTTCAACGCGGCGATCGCCGGCTGCGGCATCAAGGGTGGTCAGGACATCGGCGCGTCGACGAATGACGGCTCCGCCGTGGCCCACGATCCCGTCACGGCCAACGATCTGTTCTGCACGATCTGCAAAGCCCTGGAAGTGAATCCCGCTCACGAGAACATCAGCCCGCTCGGCCGCCCGATCAAGATTGTCGACGGCGGTTCAGCGGTGACGAAGCTGTTCACGTGATATTTCGTCATTCTTCAAAACGTCGCGGCCGTTCAAAAAGTGCTTCTTTGGTGATTGGTTCCCACGGATGGCATGGCAATACCACGGATGAAGAAGAGCAGATTGCCTGTTATGTGTCCAATGGCAAACGTAACCACTGAGACTGGCCCTCTCACCACGGAGCGCCGAACGCGCTGGGTGATCGCTCTGGCAACGACATCACTGGTGGCTGTCGCCGGGCTTGTCTTCGCCGGTCCGCAGTTCGTTGTGAAATTCCTTTGGGATCAATCTGCCCATTCGCGCACAATTGGCGGCGTTGGTTGCCTGCTCCTTGGGGTCGTTGGCATCGGTGCGCCAATAGCCCTACTCGGCAAAAAGCAACGCTTCTTAGCACTGCGGCCGTCGCGGCAATGGCTCTTGGCGATCGGCGTCCCCGTCGCCTACGTCCTTGTGTTTGCCCTCTGCATGGAAGCGTCCCTTCGATCCACAACCCTGATCCTTCCGCGTCCGTTTACCCCCACGGCAGTGGTGCGCTTTAATCCTGGCGGTTCGGGCGTCAAGTTCCGTGGTGGCTGGAATCCAATCCTGGAAAGTGGTTCCACCGATGCGAAACTGCAAGAAGGTGTAGAACAATTCTCGTCTCATCTGTACCAAGGCTTTATACGCCATCCGAGGCGCGAAACAATCACGATCGTGGGCCGGACGAGGCTATTGGATGATGGAGCTGTTCAGATCACACTCGAGGTTGACGCCAAGGAGCCCGTTCGTTTCTTGGTCCAGAATCTCGACAATGTGAAGATCACTCGCGATGGCCAGCGCATCAGCGAAACGGATTCAATATCAGGCAAGCATCAGGTAACTATCATGGGACGCGGTAAAAAGGACACATGACCAGCCGATGAAGTTGACCGCGCCGGCGTCACGGCTTTTCGAGAGACCACGTCGTGTCAGCCGGTTCGCAACTTATCTTCGTCGTGATCCGTGGTATTGCCATGCCATCCGTGGGGGATTTGCGACCTTCGTGGCGGGTTAATTGCGAACGGCGGCACTAGTGCTTTGTCACCGCTTGGTTTTCGGATGAGCGGGAACGCGCTAACGACCGGTTTGTGCAGCAAGAACCAGGGCTAGCGCCCAATGGCACTCACTTTGGTTTTTCGGGTGGAGGTTTTTCTTTTTGTTGGGATTGTTGTTTCATGAATTTTGTCGATTTGGGGCGACGGGGATGAGCTTGGCGAGGGGAGCTTCGGCCGGGGCGATTCGGG
>CAYSHJ010000944.1:0-2099 GCA_964430385.1 uncultured Planctomycetaceae bacterium | reverse complement strand
GACGATCCCGCCAGCGCCGCGACGGCAGCCGCATTGGTGGGAGCGGCCACTCCCAGTGTGCTCGGATTCCCCGTGTCGCGAACGTAGGGTTGAAACGCCTTCACCTCGGCCATCGCCAGCGTGAAGCTCGTTCCATCTCTGAGTGCGGCGGTGTCGAAGGAAGAATTCGGCGCAAACATGCCATCGCCGATTTGACCGGTCGTGGGATCAAACACAAACCAAGTCCCCAGATTGACGCCGTAGTTCAGCGGGAAGTGAGTGACCGTCGGACTATCTGGATACGGCCTGGCGTTGATTTCGCTGGGACAAATCAAGAGGGGAATCCGCTGAGCACAGACAGGAATGTTGGGAGCCGCGTCATAGTTCCTTCCGAAGTCGATCAACTTTTTCACATTTTCTTGATCGACGTACGGCAGCAGCCGAGCTTGCGTCGACCAGCCCTTCACGGCGCCGGCATAACCTGCGGGGATGCTGGCCGTATGTGGGAACACTCGGTTCGAGTCATGGTAGTTGTGCAACGCAAGACCCAACTGTTTGAGATTGTTCTTGCACTGGCTGCGGCGGGCCGCTTCCCGAGCCTGTTGCACTGCGGGTAACAGAAGGGCAATGAGGATCGCGATGATGGCGATCACCACCAATAATTCGATGAGCGTGAAACCTCGGCGAGAAATCGAAGAAATCTTCGTCGTTGGGATCGAGCGAATCAGCATGGTGAACTCCTGAACGCTGACTGGTGGAGTGAACAGCCGCTGACAGAGAGACTGGCTGTCCTAATAATGATACTGAGTCTCAGTAGCACAAATTATCTCGATCCTTGGATTACTTGCAAGTGAGGCAGCGAAAATACTTCGAATCATCCGTGACAGGTTTACCCTGATGAATCCAGCCAATCTATTTGAACTGGGGAAGAGGGGTGTATTTCCCACGGATGAGC
This sequence comes from uncultured Planctomycetaceae bacterium, assembly GCA_964430385.1. Taxonomy (GTDB): domain Bacteria; phylum Planctomycetota; class Planctomycetia; order Planctomycetales; family Planctomycetaceae; genus CAYSHJ01. The sequence goes on along the minus strand of CAYSHJ010000944.1, from coordinate 1,165 downwards.
GGAAATTCTGATTGCGTTTCTTGAGCATTCTGGGATCAATTGGTATTTTGGGAGAAATACAGCTTCGGTACGCTTTAGTGTGTCAAGGCCACAATTGGCCCATTTTGAAAAATGTTTCTGTGGTAATTTTCTGACGCCAACTTTTTGCTTTTTTTGGCTCTCCGCGATTCGTGTTGGAACGCAGGCATCAGCAGCCGGGCGCTAGCCCACGGTTCAGCGAAATCAAACCGTGGGCTAGCCCCCAGCGGCTGATTCAACACAGACTCGGTGTCCCGTTTCTCGTCGTTAATCGTTCCGTTGCACTTCCAGCCATTGCATCGAAGACGTTTCTTTTTGAGGGATATTTCATGCGGTTCACGCCTTGGCTCAACGGCTTTCGTGTTGTCCGATCGCGCCGCGCTCAGCGAAGACCGTTCATCAACGGTCAAGCCTTGGTGGAAGTCGCGGAGCCGCGCTGTTTACTGTCCGCGAATATCTCTCTGAATCCGACCACCGGAGTCGTGACGATCACGGGCACGGCGCTTGACGAGCAGGCCGACGTGGGGCTGACCACGACGGGCCAGATTCAGGTGACGTACAAACAAGGACTGCTGCAACAGCGCGAGGTTTATGCCCCTGCGGCCGTCACCGGGATCACCTTTAGTGGCCAGGCGGGCAATGACAAGTTCACGAATCCGACGTCGCTGCCCAGCACGGTGAGCGGTGGGCTGGGGAACGACAGTCTCTTTGGCGGCAGCGGTGTGGATCAGTTGTCGGGGGACGACGGCACGGACTCGCTGGACGGTCTCGCGGGCAACGACATCCTTGAGGGCGGGTTAGAGAACGACATGGTCAAGGGGGGCGAAGGGGCCGACGCGCTGAGTGGATCGGCGGGGCTTGACAGCATCTACGGCGGGAACGGTGACGACACGCTCAACGGTGGCGACGACGCCGACAAGCTGTACGGCGAGGCGGGGGCCGACGTATTGCAGGGGAATCTCGGCAACGACACGCTGGACGGCGGACTGGGCAACGACACGCTGCGCGGTGAAGACGGCAACGATTCGCTGTCGGGCGGTGATCAGAACGACCTGCTCGAAGGAGCGTTGGGGAACGACATCCTCGGCGGCGGCAACGGCAACGATTCGGGTAAGGGGGGAGCGGGCAACGACAAGCTCACCGGTTC
>CAYSHJ010000943.1:0-7996 GCA_964430385.1 uncultured Planctomycetaceae bacterium | reverse complement strand
AGAACTGCTCGCTGCACCGGCCTATGGCGAGCGTTGGGCGCGGCACTGGCTCGACACCGCCGGCTATGCGGACAGCGACGGCTACACCGAAACCGACCGCGAGCGGCCGTGGGCGTTTCGGTATCGCGACTATGTCATCCGGTCGCTCAACACCGATAAACCGTTCGATCAGTTCGTCGTCGAGCAGCTTGCCGGTGACGAGTTGCTCACGCCGCCGTATCAAAACCTCAGCCCAGACGATGCTGACAAATTGATCGCGACCGGCTTCTTGCGAATGGCTCCTGACGGCACCGGGCAAGGCGGCGTTGATCCCAACATCGCACGGAATGATGTCGTCGCCGAGACGCTCAAGATTGTTTCGACATCATTGATGGGGATGACGGTCGGGTGCGCTCAGTGTCACAACCATCGGTACGACCCGATCTCGCAACAGGACTATTATCGTTTCCGTGCGGTATTCGAGCCGGCGTTGGACTGGAAAAATTGGCGCGATCCGCCGGCGCGGCTGGTCAACATGTGGACTCCGGCCGAGCATGAGCAAGCCGCAAAGGTCGATCTCGAGCTGCGTGACATCGAAGGCGGCCGAGTCGCCGAATTGGACGGCATCGTCAACGAAGTCTTCGAAAAAGAGGTGGTGAAGCTCGCCTCGGACAGGCAGGAGCTCGCTCGCGAGGCCCGCAAGACGGCCGCTGACAAACGTGCGCCGGAACAGCTTCGGATTCTGAAGGATCATCCGAGCCTCAATGTCGATCGCGGCAGCGTCTATTTGTACGAAGCTCAGCGGCTGCAGGAGTTCAACAAGAAGTACGAGAAGATCAACGCCGACACGCGTGCCAAACGGCCGACCGACAGCTTCATCGCCTGCTTGACCGAAGTGTCCGGGCATCTGCCGCCAACGCATCTGTTTTCGCGAGGCGATTTCAATCAGCCGCGCGAGGTGATCGCTCCCGGTACGCTCAGCATCTTGCCCGACGCATCGGCAATCGCGGCCGACGATCCGCAAATCCCGACCGCCGGACGACGCCTGGCGTTGGCTCGGAATCTCACCAATGGCCAGCATCCGCTCGTAGCGCGAGTGCTCGTCAATCGCGTGTGGATGAATCACTTCGGCCACGGCCTGGTGGCCTCGCCCGGCGATTTCGGACAACTCGGCGAGCGGCCGTCGCATCCCGAGTTGCTCGATTGGTTGGCGGATGAATTCGTGCGGACCGGCTGGAGTTTGAAGACGCTGAATCGGCTGATCGTGAACTCGGGGGCGTATCGGCAAACGTCGGCGCGCAGCGAAGCACTGCAAGCTCACGACCCCGAGAATAGGTTGCTCGGCCGGATGTCAGTGCAGCGTCTGGAAGCGGAAGCGATTCGCGACGCGCTGCTGGAAGTGACTGGCGTGCGCACGCCGACGATGTTTGGTCCGGCCTCGAGCGTGAATCCCGACGACGTGGGACAAGTGATCGTCGGCAAAGCGACGCGCGACGGGAACGGAATACTCGTCGCGAAGTTTGAAGACTCGGTCGAGGAATTCCGCCGCAGCGTGTACGTGCAAGTTCGCCGTTCGATGCCGCTGGGAGTAATGGAACCGTTCGACATCGCCGGACTCTCGCCCAACTGCGATCGCCGATCCTCGTCAACAGTCGCTCCGCAAGCCTTGTTGATGATGAATAACGACCTTGTGCTGCGGCTCTCGGAAAAGTTCGCTCAGCGAGTCCTGACGGAAGCTGGTGACGATCCCGCCGCACAAGCTCGCCGAGCGTGGCTGCTTGCGTGTGGCCGAAGCATCGACGACGCCACGCTCGCTGAAGCAGTCGCATTCCTCGAATCACAACGCCAGAATTTCACCCCGCCCCCGTCCGCGGAATCGTCCGCGACCGCCAAGCCGCCTGCCACGACGCCACCAACACTCGCACCCAAACAGCAAGCTCTCGCACTGTTGTGCCAAGCACTGTTGTCATCGAGTCAGTTTTTGTATGTCGAATAGGACTTATGAGACCTATCAGTCGTATCCGTCGTATTGCTCTTATCAACTGAGATCACACCCATGCACACCGGCTGCGGATCGCGCCGACATTTTTTGGCTCAGCAAGGCTTCGGGCTGACGTCGCTGGCTCTGTCGTGGCTATTGCAATCCGACGCCGCGCGGGCCGAGCCTCCGAAGCCAAAACTGCAGCGCGAGACGTTTGATCTGACTCCGAAACAGCCGCTCGCCGAACCGCAAGCGACGGCGATGATTTCGTTGTTCATGCAAGGCGGACCGTCGCACTTAGACTTGTGCGACCGGAAGCCGGAACTCGAAAAGCGGCAGTTGCAAAACTTCTCCGGCGAGATCAAGTACGACAACGCGGCCGAATCGTCCGCCAAGTTGTGGGCCGGGCCATGGAAGTGGCGTCACTACGGCGAGTGCGGCATGGAACTGAGCGAACTCGTGCCCCATTTGGGCGCGATCGCGGACGACATCACGCTGGTTCGCTCGATGCACACGGGTGTGAACAATCACGGTCAGTCGATCTACGCCTTGCATAACGGCCGCATCACCGGAGGCCGACCGGTCGTTGGATCGTGGCTGACGTACGCGCTCGGTTCGGAAAGCCAGAACTTGCCGGCGTTCGTGGTGCTCACCGATCCCGGCGGGCTGCCGGTTCTGGGAACGGACTGCTGGTCGAACGGCTGGCTGCCGTCGCTGTATCAAGGGACGGTCGTCCGCCCGCGCGAGCCGCGAATCCTCAACCTTGATCCTCCCGCGCGGCTTGCCGGACGGCCGCAGGAACAATATCTGTCGTTTCTAAAGAACATCAACGAGCGGCATCTTGCCGAGCACCCCGGCGAATCGGACCTCGCCGCACGCATTCAAACATACGAGTTGGCCGCGCGCATGCAGACTGCTGCGAAGGCAGCGATCGACCTGACGCAAGAAACCGAGGCCACGCAAAACGCCTACGGCTTAAATGACGAGAAGACTCGCGAGTTCGGTTCTCGCTGCTTGATTGCTCGGCGGCTGATTGAGCGCGGCGTACGCTTCGTGCAGATTTACACTTCGACGCAGCAGTGGGATCATCACGGCTCGATCATCACCGCTCTGCCCGCGTCCTGCCGCAAAGTCGATCAACCATCAGCCGCGCTGATCAGCGATCTGAAGCAGCGCGGGTTGCTCGACACGACGCTGGTTCATTGGGGCGGAGAGATGGGCCGCTTGCCCGTGATCCAAAACGAAAAGAACGTCGGCCGCGATCACAACACTTTCGGGTTCAGCAGTTGGTTCGCTGGCGGAGGCGTGAAGTCCGGCCACATCCACGGCGAGACCGACGAATTCGGTCACAAGGCGATCAAAGACATCGTCAACCACTACGACTATCACACCACGCTGCTGTACCTATTCGGCCTCGACGCGACCAAGCTCGTGTTCCAACGACCCGGCGGTGCCGCCACACTCCTCGACGGCCAGCCGGGACGCATTGTGACAGAAATCCTGAATCGACCACCGAAAATAAGTTCGTAGTTCCGCCTTCAGGCGGCTATGTTGGAAGCGCTGAACGCACCCGTCTAAAGTCGGAACGACGAACTTGGGAGAACCCTTCCGATGCACAACCTCATCACCGTTGGATCGAGACGATGGTTCCTTCAAACCGGATTGGCTGGCGTCGGCGGGCTGTCATTGCCGGGGTTGTTGCGAGCGAACGAAACCGCCAAGTCGGCTGATCGCAAATCGGTGATCTTGTTTTGGCTCTCCGGCGGGCCGAGTCATCTCGACATGTGGGATCCGAAGCCGGATGCGCCGCGCGAGATTCGCGGGCCGTTCTCATCCATCGAGTCGCGCGTGCCGGGGATTCGCGTCTCCGAGCATCTGCCGAAGCAAGCCGCGATCATGCAGAAGCTAACAATCATTCGCTCAGTCGATTGCAAGGCGAGCAATCACACGCCGATCACGATGCAGGCGGGAACCCGTTGGCTCGGCGGTTGGACAAGGTCAAGGACGGCGACGGATATCCGTCGATGGGATCGGTGGTCGCAAAGTTTCGAGGCTCGAACGACCCGCGCATGCCGGGGTTTATCGGGCTGGCGCCCAGTTGGAAAGCAGACGTGTGGGAGTCCGGGCACATGGGTTCGCAGTTCGCTCCGGTCGATGGTGGCGAATTGGCCGGTCGGATCGCGCTGCCGCAGGGGATTCAGTTGGACCGGCTCGGCAACCGCGATGAGTTGCGACGGCAGTTCGATCAACTCCTGCGAGATCGAGACCGCACGGAAACGATGGCGAACGCGGATCGCTACACGGCGCAGGCGATGGACCTCGTCACATCCGGTCACGCCGCAAAGGCGTTTGATCTGAGCCAAGAAAAAGATTCGCTGCGAGACGCTTACGGCCGCGATTCGATCGGCGAGAAGGCGTTACTCGCGCGGCGACTCGTCGAGGCAGGCATCACGTTCGTGTTGGTCAGCGCGCGGTGGGGTTACTTCGACAACCATGGCGACAATGTTCCACCGTGGGGCGGCATCGAAAAGGGACTCGGCCCAATCCTGCCGAGCGTGGATCGCACGGTTTATCACCTTGTCACCGACCTTGAGCAGCGCGGACTGCTCGACAAGACGCTGGTGCTGATGCTCGGCGAATTCGGCCGCGGCCCGATCATGACCAAAGACGCTGGCCGCGATCACTGGCTCAATTGCATGAGCATGCTGCTCGCCGGCGGTAGCCTGCGACACGGCCAAGTCATCGGCAGCACCGACTCGCGCGGCTATGACATCAAAGAGCGCCCGGTGCGTCCGCAAGACCTCGCCGCGACGGTGTTCCAATACCTCGGCATCGACCTTTCGTCCCACTGGGTCAACCCGCAAGGCCGACCCGTTCCAATCGTCACCGAAGGCGGACAGCCGATTACGGAGCTGTGAGCCATCGCCCGACAGGGATGTCGGCATGCGATCACGGAGGAGACTGCCATGAACGAACAGGATTCGCTGCGACTGACGATGTTCGCCAGCGGGCTGTTGTCGTTGATGGCGTGGGAGGCGTTGGCTCCGCATCATGCACCGACTGCCAGCCGACGCTCGCGCTGGACCGCCAACCTGTTGCTGACGGCGTTCAATTCGCTGGTCTCGCTGGGGATTTGCGCGGTCTGTTTGTTTGCGACGACAAGGTCCCTGGTGACGTCGCGCCTAGTTTGGTTCGATGGCTTGTCAACCTGGCCATGGCTGAGAATCCTGAGCGAGGTCGTCGTCTTGGATGGCATGATCTACTGGCAACATCGAGTGTTTCATGCGGTGCCTTGGCTGTGGCAATTCCACAGCGTACATCACACCGACGTGGACCTGGATGTGACGACGGCGTCTCGCTTTCATGTGGGTGAGATACTGATCTCGGCCATCGTGAAATTGGTCTGTGCGCTGTCGCTGGGAATCTCGGCCATGGGGCTGATGACCTTCGAGATCGTCCTATTGCTGGCGGCCCAGTTTCAACACGCGAACATTCGCCTTCCGGCACGGCTCGAACGAGCGTTGTGGCTGTTCGTGGTGCCTCCCTCGATGCACCGCATCCACCACTGCCCGCAGCGTCGACACCAGGACTCCAACTATGCCACGTTGTTGCCGCTTTGGGATCGGCTCTTCGGAACTTTGTCGCATCCCGCTGGCCACGATCCAAGCTTTGGCATCGATTCGCCCCTGGCTGCGAAGCCATTGGGGTTTTGGAAGCTGCTTTTTTGGCCGTTTGCTCGTATTGCGAACCGAGCGTGACCGCGACGTGATCTTGCGACTGTTCGCAAGATCACTCGGAATTCAGGCTTTCCGCCACTGCTGTTGAATGAATGTCCAGCTCATCACGCGGAGCGTGATGGCTACGTAGCCGTCACGCTCCGCGTGACGAGCCGCGTCGTCGAAATCGATGCGAATGGCAGAGAGCCGGGATTCAGAGCCACGCTGGCTCGAACCCTTGCCGGTACGGCTTCGTCAACAGGGCGTTGGCCTTGGTGTTGTTGACGATCTGCAGGTCAGCCGAGTTCCAAGTCAGCGATTCACCGGGCGATCGAATGGCGATCGTGCCCAACAAAACCGTCTCGGTGAGCGGAACGGCATAGTCGAAGTGCGACGTCGTGCGTCCTTCGCCACGACAAGCATCCGCCCAACTGACGTAGTGATCGCGCGCTGGCTCCATCTGGATTTTGAAGTCGGCGAATTTGTCTTCCGGGAAGAGCTTCGGCGCCGCGACGTGCGGAATGACCAGCGAGCCTTTCTCGCCGATAAGCACGGAACCGGAGTCGGGCAGTTTGTAACCAGCCGGCAATCCATGCGCTTGGCTCGGTGGCAAATGACCTTCGCCGTCATACCACGTGACCCTGATCGAGTCGCCGGAGGTCAGGGCTGTGCCGGGGAACTCGTACGAGACCTTGGACTGCTTGTACCAGACTTCGCGATTCATGGCGGAAGCCTCAGCCTTCACGCTGGTCGGCGCGGTCAGTTTTAACGCCATAAAGACCGGGTCGAGGATGTGGCAACCGAAGTCGCCGAGTTGTCCGTTCGAGAAATCTTGCCACGCGCGCCAGTTGAACGAGTGATAGATGCTGTTCTTGAACGGCCGAGTCGAAGCGACGCCGAGCCATGCGTTCCAATGCAGCGTTTCCGGAATCGGGTCCATGCCGGCGGGACGGTCGTCGGTCAGTATCCAGCCCATCTTGCCGCTCTGCCATGCATGAACCTCCTTCACTTTGCCGATGATGCCGTCGTGAACCAGCTTGACGGCCGTGCGGTAGAACTCGTGCGATTGAATCTGATTGCCCATCTGCGTGACGAGGTTGTACCTCTTGGCAGCCTGCCGCATTTGCCGCGCTTCATGCACCGTATGGGTCAGCGGCTTCTGACAGAAGACGTGCTTGCCCAGCTGCATCGCCGGCAGCGCGATCGGCGCGTGCATGTGATCCGGCGTGGAAACAATGACGGCCTCGAAGGCCTGGTGTTGCGTATCATCCAAGAGCTTGCGATAGTCGAAGAAGCGTTTCGCGTGTGGAAACTTCTCCGCCGCTCTTCCCAAATGAACCGTTGTCTCGTCGACATCACACAGGGCGACGACGTTCACGTGCGGACTCTTCGCGATCTGATTCAGGTCGTCCCATCCTTTGCCGCCCGTACCGATCGACGCGACGTTGAGCTTCTCGTTCGCACCAAGCACCCGATTCCAACTGGCGGCCGTGAACGACGACGCCACGGCGGCGATTAACGACTGCCGAGCAAAATCACGACGGGAGAGTTGGTTCTTCATGCGAGTTCCCTTTGCGATTCGAGTCTGCGGAGTGTGATGTCTTGTCCTGCGAACGAGACAATGCAATGAGCGAACAGGATTCTATCCGCTGACCCCCACGGAACGGCAAGCGGACCGTTATTTGCCGACAAACAACCAGACCGTAAACGCCAGAAGGGGTTGTTTTTCGGCGCGGATTATGGCGGCGAGTGTCGCCCGCTCTCGCCGAGAGCGTGAATCGGCTCGCGGCGAGAGCCGACGACATTGCGGCTTGGCCGCGCTAGACCGTTGTCGTCCGCGTTCGGGCCGATATTCTAATGACTGACGAGTCTGCTCTGATCAGTCGGATCGGAAGAGGCTGAATACTTCCAACATCGGTGGAGCATCGCGCCATGTTCACGTCGTTCGAGCGACAAGCCGGCTTGCTGCGGCAACGCCGGAAATGGCTGCGATGCGGCGGTGGCTTGGCGGTCGCGGCGATGGGCTGGCCCTCCGCCTTGTGGGGGCGGACGACTTCGCAACCTCAGTCCGCCAGAGTCTCCGAGCGCACGGCTCGGTCGTGCATCCTGATCTATTTGCTCGGCGGGCCGCCACATCTCGATATGTTCGATCTGAAGCCCGAGGCGGCCAAGGAAGTGCGCGGGCCATTCTCGCCGATCGCGACCAACGTGCCCGGCGTGCAAATCTGCGAACTGCTGCCACAGTTGGCTCGGATCACGGACAAGTACGCCTTGATCCGCTCGGTCAGCCATCCGAACAGCAATCACACGCCGATGATTT
>CAYSHJ010000942.1:0-1726 GCA_964430385.1 uncultured Planctomycetaceae bacterium | reverse complement strand
CGAAACTCCGTTTTCTCGGGCCAGCAATACGGCATAGCCATCGCATCCTTGCAAGTGACTCACTCCCCACAACGGCTTCCTTCGCTGATTCAGCTGATTCACCGCAACCCCACTTTCCAATAACCTGTCGGGCCGTTGTTTTTTTTACGCGGTTGTCTCGTCTATGCGGTGTGTGCATTCCGGTGCGAAGCGCGAACGGTCTCGCGTTAACTTTTCGCAACCGAAGAAGACCGGACGGCGAGCGATTGCTCGACGCGAGACGCCTTGCGGAACGCAGCAGCAAACGCACGTCGGCGTTATCGTGCCGGCGGTGAGGATCGCTGAGCACTGATCATTGCACGACACAAATCGCCAAGATCCGGTCCCGGGATCAGACCACCGACGACTCGGCGGCAGAAGTGGTCGAGCAAGACTTCGGTTTCTGATCGTTCGGCGGCGAGCGACTCGGAATGTGACCCTGCGGCGGTCGTCCATTCGATCGTGGCGGCACCGAGCAATCGAGCGTCGCCGCGTTCGCAGCCTATTCGCGCTTCTTCGGCACAGTCAGCGAAGATCGAAACCTCGGCGAATCGCGGAGGGCTGGTCACGTCGTTTGGATTGAATGGAGCGAATTCCAAGCGGACACTGGCCTGGTTGTTAGCCGGCGAGTCGACAGCACGCGTGGCTTGCTGCGGCGTGCCTCGAAAGACGTATTGGCACCAGTCGATCCATTCGAGCAGCGGGTCATCGTCGGCCTGGAGGCTCATCATTAAGCGATCCGCCTCGGTGGCGAACGGCATTTGCGAGTTGTGGGCCGGTGAGCCGTGAATCTCGATCCGCAGCGGTCGGCCGAGTTCCGTAGCTATCAATTCCTGCAAGCGGTGGGTCGCGGGCGTGCAGCGTCGCGACAACGCGGGAACGAGTGTCAGGCCGTGTGCCGCCGCATGCGCGTGCCGTCGTTCCAACTCCGACAACGGCAACTCGATCCGCGCGGCCATGAGCACCGGTTTGCGACGTTCGCAGAGCAGCCGCAGCGTCGCGGCTCCGGTCCAACTCGCGTCGAGCCACAGAATGGCTTGGACGTTTGGACGATCGGCAAGCGCCGTCACGCCACTGACGACGCGCGCGTGCGTTTCGCGCGCGGCTTGCTCCGCGCGGGCCAACACCGCATCGTAGACCGCGACGACTCTCAATCGCGGCTCCAGCTTCGCCAGTGCCGGCCGGAATCGGCTCTCCCACCAAGGGCCAAGGCCGATCAGCCCGAAATTCACCGGAGCGGTCGCCATGCGAGAGGTCTCGTGGATTCGCGACGGAAGTGCGGCGGGAGTGTAGAAGATGAATGCTGCGGGATGAAGGATGCGCGAGGTCTTGACACTGACTCTTCTCCCGATTGATCGAGATCGGCGATCGGCTTTCCCGCGTGCTTTCTCCATGTCTTCCCGCAACGACGTCACCGTTCCTCTCGAGGCGCTCCAGAGGGTCGATCCGCAGGCGGCGCACCAACTCTTGCCGCTGGTCTACGAAGAACTCCGCCGGTTGGCGAACCCCCGTCTTGCACAGGAACCCCCCGGACAAACATTGCAGGCGACGGCACTCGTCCATGAGGTCACGGCCAGCGCATATCAAAGGTAGTGGCCTGTTAGGACTTGGGCGAGGAAGTCGTTGTTCCAGCCGGCGATTTGCATTTTGCCTCGGAGGCTTTCGTTAAGCGGATGATGTTTGAGTCGGGTGATCGCGAAGCGTCGTA
>CAYSHJ010000941.1:0-4060 GCA_964430385.1 uncultured Planctomycetaceae bacterium | reverse complement strand
GAGTCTTTCATGCCGGTCAAGGTTCGTTGTGGGGAATGCGAGCACGTGTTCGCGGCGCCGGACGCCGCTCGTGGAAAGGCGGTCAAGTGTCCGAAGTGTGAAAAGCGCGTTCCCGTCCCCAGCGGTGCGGCGAAGCCCGGCAAGGCTCCCGCCAAGAAGAAGGCTGAAAACGCGGAACCGGAGGACGATCACGACGTCCTCTCGAAAATCGACCTCAGCCGCGTCGAGGATACCAGTGTCAGAGTCTGTCCGAAGTGCGGCACTCAAGTCGAAGAGGACGCGCTCGCTTGTGAAGCCTGCGGCACCGACCTGGTTAGCGGAGGCATGTCCGCGGCGGCCAGGCGGAAGAAGGCTCTGCGCGGTGGCGTCGATCCTCGGATGTTCTTCAAAGTCGTCAGGAAGGACAGCTTGGCGTTCTTGAAAGAGAACAAAAACCTGGCCCTCCGCACGAGCATTTACACGATCGTTTGCACGATCGTGATGTGCCTGTTCTTCTTGTTCGCGGCCTGGTGCTGGGCCATGCCGCCGCGCGCGGTTGGGGGCTCGCTGGGCCTGTTGTGCTTCCTCTTGCCGCTCGGTTGGATGTGGTCTCTGAATGGCGAGATCATCAACGCCACGGTCGAAAAAAAGGAACGCATGCCACGAGTCAACCTCGATTCGTTTGGAAGTATCGCGTTGGGAATCAAGACGATCGTGTGGACGTGCGTCATGGGCTGCCAAACATTGTTGCTGCCGATCGGAGTGTTCCTGCTGATCAAAGGCTTGCTCATCGCGGGCGGAGTCCTGATTGCCATCTCGGCCTTGGTGTTGCTGCTGATTCTGCCGATGGTCATGGGTCACATGGCCATGCCGCAGACGCAGCGCGGTTGGTTGTTGCACCACCAACTGCAATGCCTTGGGAAAACGTTTGGAGCCTGCGCGTACTTCTGCGTCATTATGTTCACGCTCAGCCTGCCGATGCTGCTGGTGATGGGTGGCACGTGCGCCATTTTCCGGAATTCGCTGCAGGGGTTCGTCACGTCGGCGCGAACGAACGTGCAGCTCAGCTTCGACATTGGCGCCAAAAAGGCCGCGAAGGACCACGCCGAAAGCCTCGGCAAACCCCTTCCCCAGGAAGGGCCCACCATCGAGGACATGGCCAAGACCTATGTGAAGATGAAATGGACGGCCATCATTGTCCCGTCGATCATGCTGCTGCTGTCCGAGTTCATGTTGGGCTATGCCGCCGTCTTCATGATGCGCGTGAATGGCTTGTTGGTGCTGTATTTCAAGAAGGACTTGAAACTCATCGCCGGCCACAAGGAACTTGTCTGGGTGGCCAAGAAAAAAGACGACGACGAAGATCCCAAGAAAAAGAAAGGCATCGATGGCACCAAAGCGGCTGCGGGCCTGGGCGGCGCGCTCGTTTTCTATGTCGTCTTGAATGTGATCGTGTACTTCGCTAGCGGTGGCAAATACGTCATCTTGCCGCGCTGGGCGGCGGTGGCGTTGAAAATCGTGGACACCCCGGCGCCGAACAATCCGCCCGGCGATGCTCCTGGCGCCGCGGGTGCTCCCGCGGCTCCCGGCATGCCGCAGCCGGGACAAGCTCCGCCGGCTGCTCCGATGCCATAATTCCTCGATTGGTTTCCAGCGACGACGGATCCAGAAAATCGCGAATGAATAAAAGGGCCAACCCCATGTCTCGTTTCTGTCTGGCGTTCATGTTGTGCTTGAGCTGTGTCGCCACACCTCAGGGACTTCGTCGTGGACGTCGCGGCCGATAACCGATAAGGTCTTCTTGATCTATTTGACCTCCGGAGGCCGAACGATGCTGAGTTTTCTCGATCCGTTCGTACGCGGCACGCGCCGGGAATTTCTCCGCATTGGCGGATTGAGTCTAGGCGGGTTGACGCTGACCGATTGGTTGCGGACTGAGGCCGCGACCGTCGGAAAACCGCTGGCGACAGACAAGTCGGTCGTATTTTTGTTCATGCACGGCGGGCCAAGCCAGATCGAGACCTTCGATCCCAAGATGACCGCGCCGACCGGTGTTCACAGCATCAACGGTGAGGTGCAGACGAAACTTCCCGGCGTCACGTTCGGAGCTACGTTTCCCAAGTTGGCACAACTGGCGGATCGACTGACGGTGGTCCGGTCGTTTTCCACCGGAGACGCCAACCACGACATCAAGCCGATCGTCGGAGTCGACACGTTGCGGGCAAACCTCGGCTCATTGTACTCCCGTGTGGTCGGCACGATGCACCCGGAAACCGGCATGCCGATCAACGCGGCTCTGTTCCCACAGGCCATCAATCCGCAGGCTCAACCGATGCAGACTGGATTCGGCCGGTTCACGGATGCCGGAGTTCTCGGTTCGGCGTACTCACCGTTTCTGCCAGGCGGCGGCGGACCATTCCAGGAAAGCTTGAAGCTGACGTTGCCGCGCGAACGGCTTGACGATCGCCGCAAGCTGCGTCTCGAACTGGATCGCATTCGTCGCACCGTCGACACGCGCGGCGCGGCCGAAGGACTCGACAAGTTTCAGGAGCAAGCTCTCGACACGATCCTACGCGGCGTGGCCGACGCCTTTGACCTCTCGAAAGAAGACCCGCGCGTCGTCGAGCGTTATGACACCAGCCGACTGATGACACCCGACCAGATCGACAAGACGCTGAACAATTACAAGTTCTACGTCGATCACACGCAGACCTTGGGCAAGCTGCTGCTGCTCTCGCGACGGCTGTGTGAGGCGGGCTGCCGCTTCGTGACCGTGACCACGAACTTCGTGTGGGACAACCACGCCGACGTCAACAACGCCGGCGTCGAACAAGGCATGCGGTATTGTGGCGTCCCATTCGATCACGCCGTCTCGGCGTTCATCGAGGACCTGGAAGCTCGCGGGCTGAGCGACAAAATTCTGTTGGTCTGTTGCGGCGAGATGGGCCGGACGCCACGCATCAACGCGCGCGGCGGACGCGATCACTGGGGAAATCTCGCTCCGTTGCTGCTGTCCGGCGGTGGTCTGTCGATGGGCCGTGTCATCGGTCAATCGACGCGCGACGCGGGCGAGCCAGCGTCGGACAAAGTCACCAACAAGAACCTGATCGCCACAATTCTGCACACACTGCTGGATGTCGGCGAAGTCCGCCTGCAACGCGGATTGCCGTTCGATCTCGCGCGCATCTTCTCCGACTATGAGCCGATTCCCGGCTTGCACGCGTGACGAATCTGGTTGCCGATTCGTCGTCTCCCTTCATTCGTTGGACTCAGTTCAAATCCGTTGAAAGGCCGGAGTCCAACGAATGAAGGGAGACGACGAATGAGCTGCGGTCACTGCGAATCGAACTTCAACCTGAACGAACCGGATACCCCTCATCGGCAATTCATCCTCGCTTCATCGCGATGCCCGGCAAGATGGCAAGGGGCCATTCTTGCCAGTACGATGCTGGCCACTCGAGCGACCTTTTTGGGGGTCGCGAATTCCAACACTGTCCGTGATCGAGACGCGCTGTGTGCAGTGCCTTCTCCATGATCGTCGAACCGGGCGATCCGACGTCTGCGAGCGGTGGCCGATGGTGCAACGTAACCTACTTGAGTTGGATCGACGCCGCTGGCTGACGGCGTGTGGCGTGATGGCTCTGTGCCTGTTCGTGGTCGACGCCACGCAGGCTCAGCAGCCCCCCGCGAAATCCGCTGTGACGGAGGCTCCCGCCCCACCGACCGCGGCTCCGGCGGCTGTTCGCCAGAGTGACCAATTTCCGCCGACCCCGACGCCTCCCGGTTTCTTTCGTGGCAATCTACCGTTGGAACATAACCGCAGTGGCGCTCCACTGGTTGGCTTTTACCTGAACTTGTGGAAGTTCGTGCCAATCCTGCTGATGTTTTTTGGTTGGGTGTGGATCGGCAAATGGGTCAACGCGGACGGCACGTCGTTGAAGGTTGACAGCGACTTATGGAACTCGGCCGTGTTCGTCGGCGGATTGTTGGGACTGATCGTCGGCTTGACGATGGCTCCGTTCGCGCTCGGTTTCCTGTTGATGCTGTCGTTGCAGGGGCTGCCGCTGGGTCTGTACATCCG
>CAYSHJ010000940.1:0-1678 GCA_964430385.1 uncultured Planctomycetaceae bacterium | reverse complement strand
GTTGCTGCTGCGTGTTCGTAGGAGCGATGTCTTGGCGAGCGGGGGATGTCAGCCCCCCGGTTTGATCCGATGCTGTTGGCGATTGGGACGCGGCCCCGCCGTTGGGCGTCACCGGGGGGCTGACGCCCTCCGCTCGCCGATAATGATCCGCGGCCGACATCACACGTTCTTTCGGCAACACCTGTAGCTTGACGACGTGCGGCACCTCGGGCGACGAGGCGGGTGCTCCCGATTCGATCCAGCTTTGAAACAGCCGATACGGCTCGCTGCCGATCTCGATGCGTCGGCCGCCACCGTGAGGCACCGACCCGGCGGCTTTGCGAAGCAACAAGCTGCCGCTCGCATTCGACACCGACACGCGCCGCCCGCGAGCTTCCTTCACCATCGCCGAGTAATCGAACTCGGTATCGAATCCAAACAGCGAGAGTTGAAATCCGTTCTGGCCTCCTTGTTTGCCGTGGCAACCGCCAGCGTTGCAACCGAAGCGGCTCAGCAGTGGTACGATCTCCGTCGTGTAATCGACCGCGCGGCCGCTCGTCATGCCAGAGACTTTCACCGGCACCTTGGAAGTCTGCCCGGCGAAGGTCACGCTGATCTCGGCTGAGCCATCCGCGATGGGAACCACGTAGCCCGAGACATCGACCGTCGCTATCGCCGGCTGCGAACTTTCAAACTTTGCCGCGCGAGTCGCATCGCGACCGTTCGCCTCGACCAACAACTGGCGCCGCGCGAACGGATCGCTCAGCGTCACGGATTCGGGAGTGACCGCGAGCGGCCCGGCGGCCTGCAAGCGATTCGTCTCGGCAACGATCAGAATCGGCAGAAGTACGATGCCTAATAGTCGGCGAGCGGCAAACATGGCGGGAACCTCAAAGAGGTTGGCTTCGAGTCCAAGAGTTGAGCCGGTCGCGAAACCTGCCCACACTGGCGGGAATTCGACACCAAAGAGTACGTCCGATGGACGATGACGTCCATCCGTGACGATCAGGCGGACGTTGCCTGTCCACGGTCGTTCCGCTTGCAGCGATTGTGCCACCTCGGGCCGTTCGCGACTTCTTTCGCCGACCAGCACGTGATACGTTGTCGAAACGAAACCAGGAGATGGCAGCCTCTTGGGTTGTGAATTACGCAAAACTCACAGACCGTATTCGGGCTGATTGCAAATTGCAAAATGAAAATTGCAAATTGTGAATTGAATACCCGCCACCCTCTGGCCAATTTGGGCTCTCCGCCATTCGTGTTGATTTCTCCGGCGCGGCTCGTCACGCGGAGCGTGACGGCTACGTAGCCATCACGCTCCGCGTGATGAGCCGGACATTCATTCAACAGGCATGGCGGAGAACCCCAATTTGAAATTTGCAATTTGCAATCATCAATTTGCAATGGTTGCGGCTTAGCCGTGTTAGAGTCTTCGGTTGTCAATTCTGCGCGCCGTGCGCGCAATACGTAGCCGAGTCGCTCCGCGACTCGGATTGAATCGGCGTCGCGGAGCGACGCCGCTACGTTGCGGCCGAAGGCCGCGTTAGGAGACAGCGTTCCCATGCCTCGCACCGCCACCATTCACCGGCAAACGGCCGAGACGACCATTGATCTAACGCTCGATCTCGACGGCAGCGGCCAAGCCGACATCAACACCGGCATCGGCTTCTTCGATCACATGCTGACTCTGCTGGCCAAG
>CAYSHJ010000939.1:0-6815 GCA_964430385.1 uncultured Planctomycetaceae bacterium | reverse complement strand
AAACATCGCGCTCGGTTCGACGGCGTTGATGTCGCTGTACGTGAATCGCAAGCTGCTGCCGAAGGAAATCCAACCCGGCTGGTTCCATCAAATCGGCATCGTGCTGTGCGGCGTGTTCTTCTTGAGCATCAGCCTGGCGCTGTTGTTCATTTGAGATGACCCCTGAACATGCGAGTTGTTGCCCATCAGGTTATCGGGGCCTAAGCTGCATGCAACCGGAGCGGGTTCCGGCTCTGGGTTTCAATCTTCCATCCGACAGACTTCCCTATGAACTCGTCCGCATCTCCGCGTCTCCAACTTTCCGCGTCGCCGCGAGTGTTCGTCGGCCACAGCACACAGTCGTTGCCATGAAACACCTCCCTGTTCTCAATGCGTCAACTCGCCTTCGTGCGGGACTCAGTCTGGCCATGTCGTTGTTCTTGGCGGGACTATTGCGAGCGGATTCGCCGAAAGATGATGGCCAACGGGCGGACTTCTTTGAAAAGCGCGTGCGGCCGTTGCTCGTCGAACGCTGCGTGAAGTGTCACGGGGCAGAGAAGCAAGAGGGTGGTCTGCGGTTGGACCAGGCACAGGGGGTTGTTCGAGGCGGTGATTCCGGCCCTGTGATTGTGGCTGGCAAACCGGACGAAAGCCGGCTGATCGAAGCGGTGCGGCAGACGGGCGACTTGAAGATGCCGCCGAAGGGAAAACTTTCGGACGCGCAAATCACCGTTCTCGTGGAGTGGATCCGTGCCGGTGCCGTCTGGCCGGATGCTACCGGCGCGAAGACGGCGTCGGAGCCAGCCGCGCCAGGAGTGCTCCCGCGGCTTCCCAATGATGCCAGTCTCGCAGCGGCTCTCCAAATCTGGTTGCGAGCGGATAGCCTGCAATTGGCCGATGGCTCCGCTGTTCAGATCTGGCCCGATCAGAGCGGGCACGGGCGTGATTTCTCATTGACCAAGGGTGTCCGTTCGGGCGGCACTGGCGAAGCGCCGCAGTTTGTTCGCGAGAGCACCCTCCGCCGACGGCCTGCGGTGCGGTTCATGGCGGCTTCCGGCATGGCCACGTCCCCTGACCGGCCGGTGGCCATTCGTGGCGATGCCGAGCTGACTATCATGCTGGTGATGAACCTGGAGCCTAACGACGCCCAGCCGCCGTACGATGGCGTGCTGGGCATCGGCAATCCGGCGAATCCAGGCGGTGACCCCGGGCGTCCTTTGGCGGCTTTAGTGCAAATCAGCCGTCCGCGGAATCATGAACTGCAGTTGGCGGGCGGCTGGAATCACGATGCGGGGCTGGGATCCGAATCGATGCAGCCGCTGTATCGCAAACCGCTGCTGTTGACGATCACCAAACGACCCGGACCGATGCGGACCTCGACACGATTCGTCTTGAACGGAACGCCGGCGGAGCAGAGCGAACTGAAGCAGAATGTCGAGGGCCGCGACACGATTCCCGACATTCAGCATCGCCACGACATCGGGGCGTATCTCGGCAAGGCGGTCAGTTGGGCCGGGAGTTTTCGCGGCGACCTGGCCGAGGTGATCGTCTACAACCGCACGCTCACGGACGCCGAACGCGAAGGCGTCGAGACGACTCTGGCGGAAAAATATGACTTCACATTGCCGTCCCAGGTGGCCGAGACGACGACGAAGTTCACCGTCGAGCAGCGTTCGTTTTGGGCGTTCCAACCGGTTCGCGATCACCAGCCGCCTCCGATGAAAGACACCGCTTGGAGCCGGTCACCGATTGATTCTTTCGTCATGGCCAAGCTGGCAGAGAGGGGCTTGGCGCCGGCTCCGTCGGCGGACAAGCGAACGCTGATTCGCCGCGTGACGTTCGATCTGACCGGGCTCTCGCCATCGCCGGGTGAAATCGAGGCATTCTTGGCGGATGACTCACCGCAGTCGTTTGGGAACGTGGCCGATCGGCTGCTCGCCTCGCCGCAGTACGGTGAGCATTGGGGGCGGCACTGGCTGGACGTCGTGCGATACGCGGAGACGACAGCCAATGACGCGAACGCCGTCATGCGGTTCGCCTTTCGGTATCGCGACTACGTCGTCGAGGCCTTCAATCGCGATCTGCGATATGACCAGTTCCTGGTCGAGCAACTGGCCGGCGATCTATTGCCTCGCAGTGATGACGTTAGCCAGACGGCTCGCCAGGTGATCGCGACCGGGTTCCTCATGTTGGGCCCGAAGGCGCTGGCCGAGACCGACAAGGAACAGACACGAATGGATATTGTGGACGAACAGTTGGATGTCGCCAGCCGAGCCTTGCTCGGATTGACTCTGGCCTGCGCCCGCTGCCACGACCACAAGTTCGACCCGCTGCCCACGACCGACTACTACGCCTTGGCCGGCGTTTTTCGCAGCACGGAGCCACTCCAGGACGAAGCCCGCAACAACACCATGTTTCAGGAGTACGCCCTGGAGTTGCCGGGTCAGACGCCACTGATGGTGATGGCGGCCAAGGAAGCACAGCCGCGAAACCTGCGGGTCCATGTACGCGGCAATCGGTTTCAGCTTGGCAAACTCGTGCCGCGACGGTTGCCGTTGATCCTGACCGGCGGCTCGCCCACGCTGATCCAGACCGAACAGAGCGGCCGGCTGGAATTGGCTCGCTGGATTGCGAGCCCCGCCAATCCGCTGACCGCACGCGTGATGGTCAATCGCATCTGGCAGCACCACTTCGGCACGGGTCTGGTCGCCACCAGCGACAACTTCGGGACGCGCGGCGATCAGCCTTCTCACGCCGAATTGTTGGACTGGCTCGCCGCGCGGTTCGTGGAAAACGGTTGGTCCATCAAGGCGATGCATCGGCTGTTGCTGAACTCCGCAACCTATCAACAGGCCAGCCTGACGAATCAAGCAGCTCTGCAAATCGATCCCGCCAACCGCCTGTTGTGGCAAATGCCTCGGCGACGACTGTCGGCCGAGGAGATCCGTGACGCGATGCTGGCGGTCAGCGGCCAACTGGACCGCAAGATCGGCGGCGGCGAATCGGCGGAGATTCTGTACAAGGAAGCGGAAGTCCAGGACGCCAAGCGAGGCTTCGCTCCGAATCGAATGCAGTCGGACCATCCGTTCTACAACACACCACGACGGACCTTGTATTTGCCCGTCGTGCGGAATGCTTTGCCCGATGCCGTGGCGCTGTTCGATGCCGCCGATCCGAACGCCGTGACGACCGCGCGAAACGACACGACTGTCCCGTCGCAGTCGCTGTACTTGTTGAATAGCTCGTTTGTGCGAGACCAGTCCCGTCATCTCGCGCAGTTGCTGCGGACGAACATTCCGCTCGATGACGCGGCGCGAATTCGCGACGTCTCATGGCTCTGCTTGGGCCGCCCGGCGAGCGACGCGGAAGTGACCGCAGCGTTTTCGTACTTGGAGCGATTCGCGAACGAACTTCGCCAGGCCGGGCAGTCGCCGGACGACGCACGCCTTCTCGCATGGCAGAGTTTATGCCAAGTCCTGTTGTGTTCCAACGAGTTCTTGTACGTTGACTGAGGTGCTACTCGCCATGCCAGACCGCCTTCACCATCCGACGCGGCGCGAGGCTCTCACTAAGATCGCCTGTGGCTTCGGCCATGTGGCGCTGCTGGGTTTGTTGCAGCAGGAAGCCGGTACGGCTGCGGAGGCTTCTTCCGTCGCCTCACCATTGACGCCCCGACCTCCGCACGTCCCGCCGCGCGCGAGGCGCGTCATCTTCTTGTTCATGCACGGCGGTGTGTCGCACGTGGATACCTTCGATCCGAAGCCGAAGCTCGCGGAAATGAACGGCCAGCCGTTGCCGATTGCGAAACCGAAGTTTGAGTTCGGCGGCACCGGCAACCTGCTGCAGTCACCGTGGAAGTTCGCTCGCCACGGCCAGTCCGGCATCGAGGTCAGCGAGTTGTTCCCGCGCGTGGCCGGCTGCGCGGATGATCTGTGCGTGATCCGTTCCATGAACGGCGGCAACCAGGTCTCGCATGGCCCGGCGCTGTTGACGCTGAATACGGGCGACGGTGTCTTCAACCGTCCCAGCCTCGGCGCGTGGACGCTCTATGGTTTGGGAACCGAGAATCAGAATCTGCCAGGTTTTATTTCGCTCAGCCCTTCGCTGTACCACGGCGGCGCGCAGAACTACGGCTCCGCGTTTCTGCCGGCAAGTTTTCAAGGGACGCGAATCGGCGATGGCGGCACTCCCTTTACGAAGGCCACCCTGTCGAACACTTTGCCTGCCGATGACCCGCTGCGGCAGCGGCTCCAACTGGATTTGCTCGCCAGCCGCAATCGGGAGCATCTCGCACGCACGGGTGCCGACCCACGGCTGGAGGCCCGCATCGCCGCGTTCGAGATGGCCTTTCGCATGCAAATGGCGGCACCCCTGGCGATGGACCTGGCCACCGAGACGCCCGAGACGCTTGACCTGTACGGCGTGGGCCGCGAACCGACGGACGAGTTCGCTCGGCAGTGCCTGCTGGCGCGCCGATTCAGTGAGCGGGGCGTGCGCTTCGTGCAGGTCAACTTCAGCTATCCGCGCAACTATTGGGATGCTCACGGCGACTTGAAGAACAACCACTCGACGAATGCGGCCAAGTCCGATCAGCCGATCGCGGCTCTGCTCAGGGATCTGAAACGGCGCGGCTTGTGGGACGAGACTCTCGTTGTGTGGGGCACGGAATTCGGCCGTACACCCGCCGCACAGGGAACCGATGGCCGCGATCACCACCCCAATGCCTTTACGATGTGGCTGGCCGGGGGTGGTGTTCGGGGTGGCACGGTCTACGGTGCGACGGACGAGTTTGGCTACTACGTCCTGGAGAACAAAGTCACGATTCCCGACTTCCACGCCACGATTCTGCACCTGATCGGCCTGGACCACACGCGACTCACCTACCGCCACGCCGGCCGCGATTTTCGGCTGACTGATGTGCATGGTCAGGTGGTTCAAGACATCCTGGCTTGAAGGCTCACGCGAAGGGCTCGGGAGTCTTTTTCAGGTCGGCGATGTGACGTTGCGAGCCTCGAATGGCTGTTCTCGCCGACCTGAAAAAGACTCCCGACCCCTTGCCTACTTCTCACGGCTCCGCTCGCCGAATGTCGTAGTACGTGCCGTACACTCGACACGCACTTTGTTCGATGAAACTTAGGTCCGAGTCTTGCCGTCGGAATCGATCAATGGACGTGGCCGACAAGTCGACGCTCGGTTGGCCTTCGACGATCCATTCGGCCAGAGCCTGGCCCACGCCGCCGGCTCCGGAAACGCCATGTGCACAGAAGCCGCACGCGGCCCAAAATCCCTGCACTTCGCGCGACGGGCCGAGTAAGAACTCGCCATCGGGCGTGAACGACTCCAGGCCGTTGACGCACTTTGTCAGCTCTATCGTCGCCAGGCAGGGAACACGCTCGGCCATTGCGTGCCGGAGCTGTTCGAAGTGGCTGGCATCGAATGTGTGGACCGTCGGATCTGCGCGATCGGGAATCGCATCGACCGAAAACGGTTGCGGATTCCGTTCGTAATCGCCGATGACAAACCGATCGTCGTGCTGATGTAAGTAGATCAGTTTGTCCGGATCACGCAGGTTGGCGACGGTCCGTCCCGCAAGCTCCGGCAGCGGAGCGGTCTCGACGTATTGATGTTGCATCGGCATGAGCGGCAGCGCGACGCCGGCCATGCGACCGACGAGCGGGGACCAAATGCCGGCGGCGACCACCAGCGTTTCGGTCTCGATGCGGCCTTCGTTGGTCTCGACCGCGCGAATGCGGCCATTGGTCGTTTCGACCGCGCGGACTCGCACTTTGGCATGGAACGAGACGCCCGATCGCTCGGCCTCCTCAATCAAGCTCCGTGCCAGAACGGTCGCGGTCGCCGATCCATCGCTGGGTACGAACAACGCGCCGTGAACGTCATCGAGGCTCATCAGTGGAAACTGCTGGGCCGTTTCCGCCGGTCCGAGCAAATGCGCCTCCAGGCCGACTCGCTGAGCGAACTCCGCTTGACGTTTGATCTCCTCGAACCGTTCTGTCGATGATGCCACTCGCAGGCTGCCCACTTCGAAATAACCGCCCTCACCGTTCAGTCGCAACGAGCGATACAGCGAGACACTTTCCATGAGCAGTTTCGTGAGGCTTTCGCTCGATCGCAGTTGCCCTACCAGTCCCGGCGCATGCGACGTTGTGCCGCTCACTAGCTCTCTTTGTTCGAGCACCACGATGTCTCGCCAGCCGATTTTGGCGAGATGAAACGCAATGCTCGCCCCGGCAATGCCGCCACCGACAATCACAACTCGGGCTTGCGTGGGGATCATTCGTTTTGCTCCTCAGTCCTGATGGTGCATCCGTTTGCCCGTAGACGCGTCTAACGGTCTATACCTCGCGCGGCCAGAGATGAGACAGGCGAGCGGGGCGGCGTCAGCCCCCCGGTCCTGCGGCGAATGCACCGGGGGGCTGACGCCGCCCCGCTCGCCAGAATGTCTCACGGATGGCTGTGTGAGGTATCACGAAAACCACGACTTCACAACTTGCGCGTCGAGTCTGTTTCAATCCAAAGAAGTCATCGTCGTCGCGAGACCCAGCGAAGTGCAGCCCTTCAAAAATCGGTCCAGATGGGCGCGACCGTACTCAATGTAGTCAATGTCGAGCCTGGAGATGCCGGCTTGCAGGAAGCCCCACATCGACTCGCGCAGGTCCGAGGCCAGCCGCATCAGCCGCAATCGTCGTAGGTGATCCGCACGGATCTCGCCAAAGTACCGCCGCAACAAAGCCAACTCGTGCCGCGCTTCGAATTGATTGTTGACCGCCAAATTGCCGAGGTCGAAGAACCGATCTCCCATGCCACCGTACTCCCAA
>CAYSHJ010000938.1:0-6383 GCA_964430385.1 uncultured Planctomycetaceae bacterium | reverse complement strand
GGCATCACGCAATACGCGTACAACTCGTACCGTTCGGGGACGCCAAACAGGATCGCGTCTTCGACCTGCTTGGCCTCTCGCGGTTCTTGCAACCACAACGGTCCGGTCTTCTGGCCGTCAAGAAACTCGTCAGTCATGGCGAAGACAATCTTCGAGTGCCGTATCTGTCGCGCAGTCGGCGACTCCGCAGGCCGCAACGGCTCGCGTTCCAGTTGTTCGCGCTCGCGCTGAAATCGCTTGCGAACTTCTTGCGGGATCGCTCCTTTCAAATTGCAGGTGACGAAGATCGGGACTCCTTCGGGAATCTGGTGCGGCAAGTGGCGCTCGTAGGCTTCGCTGGTTGGGAAGAAGGTGGCGGACATGGACGAGGTCCGTCGGGCGAATGGGAATCGATGGACGTTCGGGTCAGGCTGGAAAGCCTGACCTACGTCGGATTTCGCAGCAACAGCGATATATGTCGCACTCGCCCTACCGCTGATAGATCGGCAAGAATTGGTACTCGACCGACAACGCGAGCACGGCCAGGCTCGTCGCGTATACCGTGCCCAAGCCACGCTCGCCGCCGTGACGGCCGGACCAACTACCGTCGGGCGATTGCAGGCTCAGCAACAATGGAACGATATGCCGCTTGGTCTGATTCCAATGCTCGTCCCCCATCTGAAACATGCCGATGGTGCCGTAATAGACTCCATAGAAGAAGAACTCGGAGTCGGCTCGCAGCGGATTCTGCACGAGGTATTCCGCTCCGGATATCGCCTCGGGCGAGTGATGCACGCCGCAGATTTCGAGCGCCAGAATGCCGGTGCCCGTGCGAGTCGGCGTGGGTCCGCCACCGGGTTGATAACCAAAGCCGCTCCGCTGGTGCGAGCAACGCTTCACGTATTCAACCGCCGCGTCGATGTTCTCCGCCGGCACATCGCTGCCGATGTCCTTGGCCGCTCGCAGCGCCAGCAATTGCCAGCCGGTGACGCTCAGATCGCTGTCGCCGCTAGTGGGTTGATATCTCCACCCTCCGGCGCTGCCGCGATCCTTGCGAACGTTCTGCGCCGACAAGATCACACGCATGGCCTTGGTGAGCGCGTCGCGGCAGCGTTCCGACAAAGCGTTGTCCGTCATGCCAGCCACTTCGGCCAGCATCAATGTGCTGATGCCATGACAGTACATCGGCCCGTGTCCCGTGCGATGCACGAGGAGGCCGTTGGGTTGCTGATGTTCCAGCACCCAACGAATGCCGCGCTGCAGGTGCTGATCGTACGGCCCCTCACCCGGCACGTGCCCTGCCGCCAGGAACGCCATCACGGCCAGCGACGTCGCGGAGGTCGATTCGCCAAACTGGTCGATGGACCACGAGCCGTTGGCGAGTTGCTTTCCCGCGAGATGTTCCAGCGCCTTCGTAATCGCTGCGTCGACTTGCTTGTCTTGTTCCGTTCGTTCGTCAGCGCGAGCAGCAGAAGTATTCGCCGCAAGAATGACAAGGATGGTGATCGCATCCAGAACGCAGCGAAAGAAACCGAAACCGCCTTCAGCCCCGGAGTGACGAACGGGGCAGGACCGACAGAAAAATGAGGGACAGAAAAATGAACGAGTTGAGATCCGGGCCGTCTTATCTTTCTGTCCCTCATCTTTCTGTCTGCTGTTCGCGGCTCGCGGCAACCTCATGGCTTCGCCTCCGCCGGTGCGCTATCAGGGGCCGTCTTGGCGATCTCTTGGAAATACAATTTGATGAGCTTGTTGTAATCGCCGTGAGCCTGATGCTTGGCGGCTTGCAACAGTTCGGTGCGCAAGCGACTGGACAACTGGCCCCAATTGCGGCCGGTCAGTTTTTTCACTTGAGCCTGCAACTCGCCGTTCCCTTCGCCGCGATCTTGTTCCGTACTTCCGGTGCCATTACCGGCACCGGCGGCCGCTTGAGACGCTTGCTTTCCAGTTTGTGATGCCTGGCCAAACTGGCCAGAGGAACCCTTACCCCTTCAGGACTCGCAGAGACGAGCCGCTTGAGCCAGCGCCTGCGACGCCTCGCGGAGTTTTTGAGCCATTTCCATCAGCGGCGTACTGCGAGCCGGCGGTCCGGAGGAACTCCCGTCGCCAGTCGACGGCTGACCTCCCGACGGCGATCGACTCGAACCAGGCTGTTGTCCCGAGGACTGTTGGTCGGATTGTCCCTGACCTTGTTGGGCTTTTGATCCCGACTGACTCTGACCTTGTTGGGCTTGTGACGGTGACGGACTTCCCTGGGGCTGCGGCTCGGCGGCTTCGCGAAGTTTCTCGGCGGCTTGCGCGATCTTGTCGCCGACGCCGCGCGGGAGCGGCGACTTTGGCGGTGTGTTGGCTGGTCCGTTGGGCTGTGCCTCGTTGGCCGCATCGCGGAGTGCCTCGGCGGCCTGCTGCGCGGACTGAGCGGCTTCGCCGGCATTGCCCGATTGCGACGCTTGGTTGGCCGCCTGCATGGTCTGCTGCGCGCGAGCAGTCTGTTCGCCCGCGCTTTGAGCGTTTTTCGCCGCCTGCTGTTGGTTCAGCGATTGTTGTCCCAGTCGACTTTGCGATTGAGCCAACTGTTGACCCAATTGGCCGGCGCCCTTGTTCAGCTCGCTCTGCCGTTGCTGCTGCGCGGTGGCGGACGCTCCCGGCGTTTGGCCGAGCTGTTCCATTTGCTGCGCAAGCTGCTGTTGTTGCTCAGCGATGTCAGCCGCTTGCTGCGCGCGTTCCGGATTCGCGCGCGGGTTGGCTTGCAGCGACTGAGCCAATTGGCTCGCGGCTTGAGCCGCTTGCTTTCCGGTTTGTGAGGCCTGGCCAAACTGGCCAGAGGAAGCCTTGCCACTTCACGACTCGCAGAGACGAGCCGCTTGCGTCGCCTCTTGCGCCTCCTTCGAATCGTCGCCGAGATCCTCCTTCACTTGCTCGGCCAACTGCCGCGCCTGCTGAGCCAACTCTTGCTGCGCGGCCTGAGCGTCCCGCACCTTTTGTGCTGTCGGCGAATCTTTGTTCTGACCTTTGTTTTCGCCCGCTTGCGGCGAGTTAGCCTGCGACTGCTGGCCGGCGTCATTCGCGGTGGCTTGTTGTTGTGGCTGACCCTGCTGCGGGCTCGCGTTCGCGCCTTGTTGCTGTTCCAGCGCGCGAGCCACTTCCTGCATCAACTGCCGCTGTTCCTCCGCCAGTTGCGCGACTTGTTCTGGCTTCGGCAATTCGCGATTCAGCGCATTGGCATTGGGTGCATTTTTGTTCTCGGCGGGATCACCTTTCTCGCCGGTCTTGTTTTGGTCGGCCTTGTTCTGAGCGGGTTGACCCTGCGGCGCATCCGCTTGCTGCATTTGCTCAGCCGCTTCGGCGCGTGCAGCCACATCGTGCAAGGCCTGCTCCGTGCGACGCTGTTCCTGCGCCGCGCGGTCGAGATTCCCTTGAGCCAACGCCTCGCGAGCCTGCTCCGCGTGTTGCACCGCTCGCTGCTGAGCCGCTTCGCTGCCGGAAGGTTTTCGTACGTGTTGCGGCTGTTCTGAGTCTTCCCCCGGTTGTGCGTTCGGAGCCTGATTGGGCGAAGTCCGGCCGTCATTTTTCTGTCCATCATTTTTCTGTCTTTCGCTCTTCGGCGCGTCGCCGTTTGAAGCGTCACTCTTCGGAGCGTCACTCTTTGAAGCATCAGCCTTCGGAGCATCGCTCATCGGAGCATCAGCCATCGGAGCGTCACCCTTCGGAGTGTTGTCGCCTTGTGCCGCCTCCGGCGCCTTCGGATCGTTGGACGCGGCCTTGTTCGCGTCGTTCTTGCTCGCGGCCTGAACCGGCAACTCCGCAACGCGGTCTTTCAATTCAGCCTGCTCGCGGGCCAGTTGCTCGGCCGCCTTTTGACGTTCCTGCGGCGTTCGCCCTTCACGAGCCTCATTGGCTTTCGCGGCGAGTTCGGCTTGTTCGTTCGCCAACTGGCGAGCCGCCTGGGCGAGCGACGCGGGACGATTCGCCTCGCGTGGTTCATTGGTCGGTTCGCCGACCGGCTTGTTGTCCGACGGTTTATTGTCCTGCCCCTTGTCGGTCGCGGGGCCTTCGGACTTCGGTTTATCATTCGAGCCATTTTCCGGCGAGGGCTTGTCCGCATTTGGCTTCGCGTCGTTGGGCTTGTTCGCATCCGTCGCCGCGTCGGCATTCGGTTGCGCGTCGTTCGCCGGCTTGACGTTCGAGTCGGGTTCCGCGGCGTTCGGTTGCTCGGCGGGTTCCTTTCCATTTGCTTGGGCTTCGGCGGCGGCTTGGGCTTTTTCGAGTTCCGCGGCCAAGCGGTCGAGTTCGTTCGCGGCCTTCTCCTGCTGACGGCGAGCTTCGTCGAGGTTTCCTTGTTGCAGCGCGGCGACGGCGTCTCGCAGCGGTTCGGGATTCACGGGCGAGACGTTCTTGGTGCGGTCGCGAGTCTCGGCCTCGACGGCCGCTCGCTCGGCTCGCTGTTGCAGGTCTTCTTGCCGCTGGGCGAGTTCAGCCGCCTTCGCCGCGGACTCCTGCTGCCGCTCCTTCATCGCATCGGCGAGTTTTTGTTGCTCGTCGGCCAATTCGCGAGCTTGTTTCGACAGGTCGGCGAGTTGTTCCAACTGATCGCGTTTCGCGGCGTTGAGCAGTTCTGGGCGTTTTTTCAACAAGTCGTTGAGCGCGTCGGCGAGCTTCTGTTGATCCTGTGCGAGTTGCTGCTTTTTTTGTTCGACCTTCGCGGCTTCTGCAGCGCTCTGTCTTTGATCGTCCCTCGCTGGCGCGTCGGGCTGGTTTGGATCGTCTGTCGCTGGCGCGTCGGGCTGGTTTGGACCGTCCGTCGCTGGCGCTTCAGGCTTGGATGCGTCAGTTTTCGCGGCGTCATTCTTGGCGAGTTCGTCGGCGCGGCTGGCGAGTTGATCGGCTTGCCGCGCGAGGCGTCGCAGTTCGAGCAAGTCGCGCTGTAATTCGGCCAGTTGCTGGAACGGCTTGTCGAGCTGTTGCAGCTTCTTGGCGGCGTTGTCTAACTGTTGCTCGGCGCGACGCAGGTCTTGCGATTGTTCCTCACCTTGAGCGTCCTTCGCGAGTTGCGTTTCCTTTTCGGCGGCGGGCAGATCCTGTTGCGCCACCTCGCGAGCCATCTCGCCGAGTTCGTTGAAGATCGGATCGGCCGCCAGTCGCTCGGCGAGTTTTTCGCTCCGCTGGGTCAGCTCGTGCAACTGCTGTTCGAGCTCTTCGAACCGCTCACGGCTGGGCGGCTCCTGGCTATTTCGACTGGCGAGTTCCGCCTCGTTGCGGAGCTTTTCAAGCGCGTCTCGGTTCTCGGTAATCTCACGGCGCAGGACTTTGAGTTCTTTCTGCAACTCGTCGTGCGACTTGGCGAGTTCATTGGCTCCCGGCGGCGCGGCCTTGCGATTGATCCGCAGCACGCGCGGCTCGGACCAGACTTCGTGAGGCCCCGGTTCCGGACGTTCATCGGTCACACGGACCTTGTACGTCAGCCATTGGCCTTGTTCGAGATTGAGCTTCGTCAGGTCCAGCGTGAACCGCTGTTTGACTTGTTTCTGGCCACGAACCTGTTCGTCGGTTTGCAGCTCCGACTCCTTGCGGCCGGAGACTTCGACATGCAGTTCCAACTCGCCGACGCCAATGTCGTCGCTGGCGGTGACGTCGATCGGCACGACGTCGTCCGGCCGAACTTCCGTGCTGTGGTCTCCCTTCACGGCGAGCTTCGGGGGTTCGTCGGTGATGACGAGCAGTTCGCGCGGAACCGTGTCGTTGTTGGTGAGGTCGTGCCGATCCTTGACTGCGAACGCGAACGGGCCGGTGATCTTCGGATCAGCTTTGAATTCGACCGTCGCCGATTGTTGATCGTCGGCGAGTGTGAACTCGGTCTTCTGTTCGCGCGACCGCCAAACAAATTCGGTCTGTACGACCGGCTTGTTGAATTCGAGCGTGAATCTCAAGCGGCTGTGCTCGAACACGCGAATCGAGCCAACCGCGCCGTCGATCGTCTGTGCTGGCCAACCGGCATACGCCGGCGGTTCGACGTCCAGCCGCACCTTCGTCACGACGGGCGGTTCGACGACTTGAACGCGGTAATCGCGCGAGTGTTGTCGAT
Source organism: uncultured Planctomycetaceae bacterium (assembly GCA_964430385.1). Lineage (GTDB taxonomy): Bacteria > Planctomycetota > Planctomycetia > Planctomycetales > Planctomycetaceae > CAYSHJ01. The sequence goes on along the minus strand of CAYSHJ010000938.1, from coordinate 322 downwards.
CGACGAGCACTCGAAAGTCAAAGTCTCGCATCACGTGTGGCACGACGGCGACGAACGCTCCGCGAGCTTCGTCGAATGGCATCGTGCGGCGATCCGTTGTGCCGGCGGCGTCTCGCCATTCGAGCAACAATGACTTCGGTGTTTCGGTTTCCTTCGAGTACTTCGCCGTCGCGAGCAACTCGACGTCCGCGCCGCGAGCCACCACGCGATCTCCGTTCGCAACGTCAATCTGCCAAGCTCCCGCCGTGCCCCAGTTACCCCACGGCACAAGCAGTCGCTGCCAAAGCTGACGATACGTCGAAGGTGCCACAAAGATCGGAAC
>CAYSHJ010000937.1:0-4451 GCA_964430385.1 uncultured Planctomycetaceae bacterium | reverse complement strand
GCGGACTGAGCTTCGGTGATCGACAAGATCGCCGGCACCAGGTAGGCAAAACTTTTGCCCACGCCCGTGCCGGCTTCGACGACCAGGTGCGACTGCGTGCGAATCGCTCGCTCGACGGCTTGAGCCATTTCAAGTTGCTGTGGTCGCGGCTCGTAAGTGGGCAGTCGCTGCGCGATGCGACCGTCCTCACCCAGAATCGAGCGGACGTCCAGGTTCACGGAAGCCTCTGGAATCCAACCAAGCAAATGTCGTCACTTTGCACGCAGCCTTCGCAGAACTTCTCGACGTCTTCGATCACGCCCTTGACCAGGTCATCGAGTTTCGCCGGCCCTTTGGTGACGTACTCCTGCAAGCGCTTGGTGCCATAAATTTGCTGGTGCGATTTCATGGCCTCGGTCACGCCGTCGGTGTAAATTAACCAAGATTCGCCGGGACTCAGCAAGAATTTCGAACTCTCGAAGGCTTGCTCGGGCAGGATTCCCAACGGCATGCCCGATTCTTTCACGCCGATGGATTCCACCTTGCCGTCAGGACCGCGCCGCGTGGGGGGGCAATGGCCGGCATTGACCAACGTCAGCTCGTGCTTGGCAGGATCGATCACCATGATCGCGCAGGTAATGAAGCGGTGTCCCAGGCCGCTCACGGAGATTTCGCCATTGAGTCCCGACATCGCGGCCGCGATATCCTCGGACTGGCTGAGCAAGTGATAGCGAACCGACGAGTACAACCGCGCCATGAGCAGCGCCGCGGGAACTCCCTTGCCGGCGACGTCGGCGACCGCGACCGCCATCTTACCGTTCAGCAAGGGAATGTAATCGAAATAGTCACCTCCGACCCGTTGGGCGGGTTCGTAATAGTCGAAGAAGTCATAACCCGGCAGCTTCGGCCGCGTGTGCGGCAAGAATCCGAGCTGAACTTGCGTGGCAAACTCAAGATCACGTTCGAGATCGCGCTGTTGCAACGCCTGCTGATACAGATACGAGTTTTCGAGCGCGAGGCTGACTTGCGAAGCCACGCTGATCAGCAGATCCAGATCGTCCTTGCTGAACTGGGCGCCGACGTTATTCGTGGTGATCTGGATCACGCCCAGCGGCCCCAACTCTTTCGAGATCAACGGGGCACAAATCATCGAACGAATTCGCAATGACGACAAGCTTTCACTGGCTCGGAAGCGACTGTCCTCCAGCGCGTTGGCGCTCAGGATGCCTTCTTGAGTCTCCAGAGCTTTGCGGACGATCGTCATGCTGACATGAACTTGGTCGTCCTGCTGGTCCTTGTGGCGCGTTTTGGTCGCCTTGACGACGAGTTTCTTCTTGTCCTCGTCGCGCTGCATGACGAAGCCTTCGTCCGCCTGCGGGAAGATGCGGAACAGGCCGTCGAGCGTCTTGTCCAACACTTGGTCGAGCTCAATCGTGCGCGCCAGCGTCTTGCTGATTTCCAGAATCGCCTTGAGCTTGGTCTCCGGCTTGACGGCCAGCCGCAAATCGGACGAGGAAATGCCGGCGTCCAACGTGCTGATGATCGACGAGCGGTCGTCCTCATCGACGTGGAAGGCATCCTCGCTGAGAGTGGTGCGCAACCCCACTTTGCGGCGTTCGTCAGCCGACAGCATCGTTGTCGGGCCGACATGCACATCGGTCCCGCCGCTGCTTTCGCCACGCTTGAGAATCTTGCTATCCGGCGAAAGATTCTCGAGGAAACGGAACGTGAAGTCGCACACTCGAATGACATCGAGATTCGTCAGCTCGCGCCGGTTCTCGACCTGCAATTCGTTGACGTGCGTGCCGTTGCGGCTGCGCAAGTCCTCGATGAAGAACTGGCCATGATTCTCCAGAATCTGCGCGTGGTAGCGGCTGACGGCGGCGTTCTCCAGCACCACTTGGCAGTGCGGGTGCCGGCCAAAGACCATGCGGTCGCCTCGGACCTCCAGCAGATCGCCGGGCAATTTTCCTTTGATGACTTCCAAAAAGGCCACTGAATCATCCTTCCGCCAAGCGGGCGACGAGTTCGCGGGATTCTATCCCCGCGCGAAGAGAACCCTCAAGCCGCTGGACACCGAGTTGAGATTCAAGCGTTAAAATTTGGCACTGTCAGTCAGCGTCTCGGTGCGCCGTTTCCCCCTGCGGATCCATTGGGCGCGCGGTCCTGGGAGCCGAAGCGTGGTGATCCACGATCTGCACCCGTCGGCAAGCTTCCTTGTGGTCCGCGCGGTGATCCGGGAGGTCGACGCCGCGAATCCAACATCTCCCGAACCCATTCCCGCAATTCCGGCGGCAGCGACTGTTCCTGCGATCGCAAGCGTTGGTCGATCAGGCGTTGTGCTTCGGGCATGTTGCCTTCCAATCCGTGGATGATCGCCCGTCCGGCCCAGGCGACTGCCGTGGCCGAGGCCGGCGTGTTGTTCGAGCGCGTCACGTCGTCGCAAAGTTCTTCCGCCTCGCGCAATCGCAGTTGTGGCAACAACCGTAGGATGAGTTCCGTGCGAGCCTCGTACTTCTCCGGTGCGTCGCCGGGAAACAGAACCAGCACGGCCCACCAGGCGTCTTCCGTGTCTTGTCGGCGAGCGAACTCCACCTGCCGAGCGATCGTGGGTTGCTTTTCAGAGCGCGTCTGTCGCGCAACACGTTGCCGTAGCGCGGGGCCGGGTTGAGATCGAGCGCCCAGCGCCGCCGAGGCCGTTGCAACAAGCACTCCCCAAATCACAAATGCTCCCCAGGGATGAACGCTCGGATGAAGCCACTGGACGAGTTCACGCCCACGTGCCCACTGTGAACGATCGATCGGCATCGTGGCCGGTAGCTCGGCATCGTTCGAAAAGTTGACTTCGTGCAGACCGTTCTTGTCGATCTTCCGTAACTCGTGCAACACGGCTTGAGCCGATTGGAAACGATCGTCCGGCATCTTAGCCATCATCCGATGAACCAAGTCGCAGATCGAACTCGGCAGATCGGACCGTGTTTCGATCAACGGCGGCGCGTTGGACTGCACCTGCTGAATGGCCACGGCCATCGCCGTCTCGCCGCGGAACGGCGGGCGTCCGCAAAGCAGGTGATAAAACGTAACCCCCAACGAGTAGATGTCACTGCGATGATCGATTTTCTTGCCTTGCACTTGTTCCGGGCTCATGTACAGCGGCGTGCCCATCGTTATGCCGATTTGAGTCAGCCGCACGTTGTCGCCCGGTTGCGTCAGTTGAGCCAATCCAAAATCCGCGACCTTCGCCAGACCCTTGCGAGTCAGCAGAATATTCTCCGGCTTGATGTCGCGATGCACGATGCCCGCTTCGCTGGCGGCCTGCACAGCGGCGGCGACTTGCTTCATGATGTGCATCGCGATCTGGACGGGCGGCGGCCCTTTCTTCGCGATATAGTCCCGCATGTTCAGACCTTGGACATACTCCTGAGCGATGAACCTAATCCCTTCGGCCTCGCCGATCGCATACACCTGGACAATGTTGGGATGATTTAGTCCCGCCGCCGCGTGAGCTTCTTGCTCGAACCGCTTGCGACACATCTCGTCCGACTGAATGTCCGGGCGCATGACTTTCACGGCCACCTGCCGGTGCAGCGACGTTTGCTCGGCCAACCAAACTTCGGCCATGCCGCCGCCACCGAGCCGTCGCAGCAGCCGGAATTCGCCGAGCATCTTGTCTTGCAAGTCCGCGACGCGGAGAGAGCCGGTCAACGGCCCGCTCCCCATGATGCGACTTTGCGACAACGACGACGGGAGCGGCACGGTCGCTCCCAGCGGAACAGGTTCTGACGGCGACGAGGTTGTAATTGCTGGGCGATCGGGTTGTTCGGACGTGCGATCGGTCATCCTGATGCTTCACATTTGAGATTTGGAATTCGAGATTTGAAATCTCTTATCGTCCCAATTCCTTCGATCGTTCCGTCGCGGCTTCGACGGCGTTCATCAAGCAGCCGCGCAGACCGCCTCGTTCCAGAGCGTGCAGTCCCGCGATCGTCGTACCGCCGGGCGAGGTCACGGCGTCCTTGAGTACTCCCGGATGCTGGCCCGTTTCGAGCACCATCTTCGCCGCGCCGAAGACCGTTTGCGCCGCGAGCTTCGTCGCCACATCGCGCGGCAAACCAACACGTACGCCTCCGTCGCTGAGTGCCTCGATGATTTGATAGACATACGCCGGCCCGCTGCCGGACAACCCGGTGACGGCATCCAGAAGTTTTTCATCGACCGCCACGGCCACTCCGACCGCCGACAACAATTGTTCCACGAGCACCGCGTCCTCTTTGCTCGCCGCGCCGCCGATGGCGAACCCACTGGCGGAAGCTCCGACCAAACAAGGCGTGTTGGGCATCACGCGCACCAGTCGAGTCTGCTCGCCCAGCCCTGCGGCCAACGACTTCAACGGAATCCCGGCCGCGATCGAGATCACCAGATGCTGCGGCGTGACTTTGCCGTTGAGTTCACTGAACACACCGCTCATCTGC
>CAYSHJ010000936.1:0-4215 GCA_964430385.1 uncultured Planctomycetaceae bacterium | reverse complement strand
TCGGGATGTTCTGGACGAGACTTGCGAGGACTTGGGATGGGTGACACGGAACGGCATTCCCGGTCGTCACGGTGAGCACACGCAGATCGTCCGCATGGCTCGCGATCCGCTCGCGCCGGATGCGAATGAACATCTCGAATTCCGATCGTCCATGTTTGCATCAGGCAATTCGTCGGAACTCTCGCCCGATGTGTTCGACGAACTCGTGTCCGAAATCGCGGAAGCGGTCACAGTCGTTGGGCAGGAACAAGTCAACTTACTTCTCACCGCCCTCGACGATGCGCGAACGAAACTTCTCGCCGCGATCAAGACACCAGCTTCACCCCCGAATGCTGGCAACGAGCGAATCTCTTCAGAGCCGCCGTCCCCTCAACTGACTCTCGCCGCTTCACCGAACCCGTCCGTGCCAGGACATCTCTTCTGATCCAGCCCGAAAGAGGCTGAGTGAAGAATGCCAAACTCAACTAGCCGGCGTGATAGATCCAGACATTGCATCACAGGTTGCCTTGAAGCCGAAGAACCAGATTCGGTCCCAAAGCGAGGTCTGCAGCTCGCAGCTCTTCGACATGCCAAGCGGGTGTGCCATTGCGAAGGCGGTCGCGAATGAAGCGGTCGCGGCGCAAGTTGGCACCTTGGTGGAACGCGGCACCGTCGATGTAGATTGCCAGCCGGCGTTCTGGAACTGCGAAATCGGCGACCGAGATCGGCAATTCGCCGTCAGACGGAGAGACGGGAACTTGTTTCTGCGGATAGAAACCATGTTGCTCGAATAGACGCAGGAACTTCAGCTCCAGTGGGGAGCCGACTCCTGCGGCATAGGCTTCCAACCACGGACGCGGGTCGTCGATGTCACCGAGTTGGAGTGAACGTTTCTGCGGATCTGATGCCGCCAAATCTTCGAGCGATTCAATCGCCAGAGGCCAACAGAGTTTGTCTTGATGTCGTTGATTCTGGTACGCCTTCAGGCAGCGATAGCACGCCGTCTCGCAATTCGGGTGATCCAAATGCTGGATGGCCCGCCCGGCGACGCGGTGGAAGTCCTCAGCGATTTTCGGCAGATAACCGCTGCCACCGAGGCTGGAGTCGATGAAGGTGAGGGACATCATCCCGTATCGCTGGCCTTCATGCTGCGTGTCCCACGGGCCTTCCAATTCAAAGTCGAGTTCATTCAGTTCGAGCGCGAAGTGCCGCCGCATTCCCTGCAACAAGGAATAGCCCAGCGAGAAACCCCACGAGTGCCAGTCTTCCGGCTGCTTCGTGGGCGGCACGGGGACTAAGAGCCGCAGGACTTCGACCTTTCCCGATGTCGCGATCGCGAGTGGCCTTGGTAATGCCCCGCGATGCGGACACGATTCGGAATGGCCATTGGAGTTTTGAGCGTTTGCGCGTCCGGCCGGATTCGAGCGTCCGCTGCGTGCGGCCTGTGTGACCGGAGCGTCAAGCATTCGGCCGCAGGACGGACATAGCAGCCAACCTTTGCCATCGGCGTGCAGCATAGGGACTCCGAGTTGTAGTTCGGCTGGCGTTGGTGGTGGTCCCTCGTTGACCCAGCGGACTTCTTCATTGCGGCTGAGACGCAAAGCCCAACCGTTCGCGAAAGCCCAGCGTCCGATGACGTCGCCATCCCACTGAGCATAGACCTCCACCAAATTGCGGACGGCGAAGCGATCTTCCTCGTCGAGAACGGGCCTTTCATCCGCTTTGGCGATAAACCCGGCCATGTCATAAGCCGGCAGCCCTTATCCCGGACTCGCTTTTCGACAACGCGGACAACTTGGCTCATCGCCGTTGTACCGCAGCGTGCATGTTCCGCAGACGCGATAAGTCCACGTCGGTCCCTCGGCACGAGGATTCCACGGAGACGAGGTATCAAGTCCGATGACCTTCCAGCGTTTCTTTCTCGCATAGACGTGGGCATCCGGCTGGAACTGGCCAATGCCAAAGCGGCGAGTGACTGAGATGGGATCTTCCTCATGATCGTCGCCCAACAATCGCAACGACGCTGGCTCGGATGGAAATTCGTAGCCGGGCAGCAAGCCGAATTCCGCGAAGCGCCGCAGCGGGTATCCTGCGGATCGGTCGTCCGCATCGCCCTGCTGATTGCGGTTGTCGGTCGGAATTCCGAGCAGTCGCGCCACGAGATCGGCGGCACGATTGCCGGCATATCGCCGTTCCAGATTTTGAGCGAAAAAGTCGAGTGCCTGCCGCAGTTCGATGACTTGTCGCGAAGTGGAATCAAAGACGTGTTGAATCCGTTCTGGCAGCTTGGCGAGGATCACCCTCAGTTGCGGTTCATCAAGTTGCGCCCCGACCAGGACATCGCGCCCCCACGCAGCCTGAGCCACCGCAATGGCATGTTCGGTCTGCTGCCCGACTCCCGCGATCAATGCAGCCACGGCGTCCGTCTTGATCGCCCCTTGGGGATCAATGTAGTCGATCATGCGACCGGCAAGCCCCGGCTCAGTGGACCCGAACACGATCGCATAGAGGTGACGGACCAAAACGTCGCGGTTGTAGAGCGACAGCGCGGGAGCCGGCACTTCCCCCGCGATCATTTCGCGCGGGTGATCGAAGAAGTATTGATCGTGCGGCGTGCTGCGTGCATAGCCAAGCACGATGCCGACACGCGATCGCCGGCCAGCACGTCCGCCACGTTGCGCATAGTTGTCGGGGCGAGGCGGAACATTTCGCATCACGACGGCATCTAGGCCGCCAACGTCAATTCCCATCTCCAGCGTCGGGGAACACGCCAGGACGTTGACCGGTGATGTGCTGGCACCAGCCTTGAAATCGCTTTCGATTTTCGCCCGATCTTGGGTGGTGATCTGGGCCGTGTGCTCACACGCCACCAGCGGGATCGCGTCGGTCGAGCGAATGCGTTTCACCGTCCGGTTGCCGGCGATATCGCTGTCAGGCCAGCGAATCAGTTCGCCATGACAGCGCGAGCATGGAGCACCCGAACGAGAACCGGGACGGACATCTCCACAGACGTTGCAGTGCAATCGAGTCTGCTCGTTGAGCAACACAATCCGAACGACTTCGGAATTCACTTGCAGCAGCCGAACACGGTCGCGAGCTCCAAATAGTTCGGCAGCGACGACGAAGTTGCCAGCCTTGAGAAACTTGAGAACAGACTCCATCGAATTCGCGTCGGCCTGAATGCCGCCGAACCTCGATAAGAGTCCCTTGAGGATGCGTTCGAGTCCCGGCCCGCGGCCGCCGACACCAGGCTTGCGCCAGGCATTTTCGTGAGTCACTCCAAACGGGATCGCGGACTTGTCGAGGTGCGTCACGACGTCATCGTTTGCTCCGAGCGCAAGCCCCTTCGGTTGTTTGACGCGACGTTCCCACTCGGCCGCCTGGAAGTGCCGGGGACATGCCGTGTGCAATGGATGGTAGAGCAACATCGGCCGTGAGATCGCTCCGCGAGTCCGCAGGTGATCGAGGAACACACGGCAAAGGTATTCGAGATCTTCCGGCTTGATCCCCAGAGCTTGCGCGACCGGTCCCCCAGCGTGGCGAACGTACTCGTCCAGCCGGTTGTAAGTGATTCCGGCCAGACCGAGGTTGAAAATGGTGCCGCGATAACCGGCCGTCAAAGACAGCTCATCGAGCAGCGGCGCTTCCTCCCATGCGTGCATCCGGTCGCGAGCTTCGTCATGAATCCAACCCTCCATGAGATGCGGGTTGTCGCGGTGAGTGACGGCCTCGTCGCTCAGAAGTTCCACAGCTCGCTGAATCGACAGCACCTTTTCCTCTTGCAGCTTGCTGAGCAGGCGGCTGCGCATGCGGTCATAGCGGCTGGCAAAGATGATGAACCGTGCCTGATGCGCGGCGTCTTGGCGGCTGTCGCTGAAAATCAGCAGCCGCTCTTTGCCATCGTGACCGGGACGGTCGCGGTTGGCCTCAGCAAGAGTTTCGACCAATCCTTCGCCAATAACTTTCACGGCGGCTGATGTGCCGAGCGCGACGGGCGTGATGACATTTCGACTGCCCGCAGTTCCTCCGCATCCGAGACAACGCAGGCGTGCCGGAGCCAAGCTCACCTGAAGAGGATAATCGGTTGGGTTACTGCTGAATCGCAAAGTCGCCGGATCGAGCGATCCGCTGAGAATCGGCCGGTTTCTGATCTGTGCAGGAACCTGTGCGCGACTCTGGCGGGCACGAGTCGGCTGCGCCGGCGTTTGCGCATCACCGTCGTCGTCATCATCGTCA
>CAYSHJ010000935.1:0-3498 GCA_964430385.1 uncultured Planctomycetaceae bacterium | reverse complement strand
CCAGCCTGTGATTCCCCGATGAAAACGACAGGCTGGAAGCCTATCCCACCCCGGAAGAACTGCTGAACGTCGTCGCTTTTCTCAAGACCTTGAAATGAAATCCGAAGCCGCTTCCGACACCAAGGGACTTTCCATGCACACATCCGTTCGCATCGCTTTCGCACTCGTGTTGACAACTCTGACACTGAATTCGCCAGTTCTGGCTCAACATCGCCAGGCACCCCCGGGCATGTTCAAAGACTTGGACGACGAGATCGTCGGCAGGGCCATTGTGCTGCATGGCAAGCAGCTCTTCATCGACAACTACGTGATCGAATCTCTGAGCGGCGTGAAGAAAGTTCTCAACCAGCCGGTGAAGCATCCGAAGAATCCGCTGGTCCGCCGCGACAAGCCGTGGGAAGAAAAACTGTCGTCGCCGTTTGGCTATGGTGCCGTCGTTCGCGATCAGCGCGATGGGTTGTACAAGATCTGGTATCAAATCTGGCACGACGACAAGGACGCCGTCGGGTCGTTCGGCTACGTCACTTCGCCGGATGGGATCACTTGGGACAAACCGATCACGGATCAGCAGGCCGGCAACAACTGGGCGATTTTTGAGCCGAAAGAACCGTGGGTCGGCGGGGCCGGAGTGATGATCGACCAGGCGGAAAAGAACCCCGAGCGTCGTTTCAAGATGATGTATTTGGCGAAGCCGACGGGCAAATCGAGTTCGCTACAGAGCTGTGTCGCGTACTCGGCCGACGGCGTCCACTGGAAGCCCGAGCCGAAGAACCCGCTGATCCCATACAGCGACACGCAGATCGCACCGTACTGGGACGCCCGGCTGAATCGCTTCGTCGCTTATCTCCGCTTCGGCCCGCCCAACGTACGGATCATCAGCCGCATCGAAAGCGAGAACTTCTTCCACTGGTCGCCCAAGGTCACGGTCGTCAAGAAAAGCAAGCTGGATGCGCCCTTCTCGACCGAGCTCTACACGATGGGCGCGATGCCGTATCACGGTGTCTACATCGGCGTGCTCAACACGTATCACGGCGAGACGATCAAGCCGATTCCCGATGACCAGCCGTGGATGGATCGAACCGATAACCAACTGACATTCAGCCGCGATGGAGTCACCTGGCAGCGCGTGCTGAAAGACGGAACCATCTCCGCGGCCGAGCTGCGAGGTGAACGCGACTGGAAGCAAGCGGCGGAGCAGGCGACGTTTCTCCCCTACGGCGAGTTTCGGAAAGACTGGGATTGGGGCCAGATCTACCCGCATCACCCGCCGCTGGTCGTCGGCGACGAAATCTGCTTCTATTACACCGGCATCACCGGGCGGCATTGGCATACTTATCACAAAGACACGCGGGACAGCGGCATCGGCCTGGCGACCTTGCGGCTGGACGGCTTTGTTTCCGTGAACGCCGGAGACGAAGTGGGGACGCTGACGACGAAGCCGCTGGTGTTCCTCGGCGACACGTTCGTCGTGAACGCGAACGCCGCAGGCGGCTCGCTCACGGTCGAAGCTCTCGATGCCGAGGACAAGGTTATCGAAGGTTTCGGCACCGCCGACTGCACACCGATTACCACCGACAGCGTCCGGCAGGTCGTGAAATGGAAGGACAACCCGGACTGTCATCTGCTGCAAGCGCGGCCAATCAAGCTGCGATTTCATTTGAAGAACGCAAAGCTGTACGCGTTCGAGCACCAGATTCGCCACAACCATTACCTTCAGTCCTACGAGTGAGGAACGACGCACATGACACCCCGCCCGATTATCTGCTTCATCGTTTCGTGGACTTGTCTCTGCTGCACAGTGGCGCACGCGCAGAGTCGGCAGACGCCACCGGGTATGCCTCGAACCACGCACGATCCAGGCCTGTTTCTTTTACTGGACGATCACTGGATCGCCGAGCAACGGGGGTTGCGACGAGTCGTCAACCAGGCAAAGCCGCTGGAAGAACCGATCATCTGGCCGGACGATCCGCGGACGGAATCCGACTGCGCGTGGGGCAATGTGATTCGCGAGCAGGACGGTCAGTTCCGGCTGTGGTACTGCACGATGACGATGGGGCACAATGCGCGCGGGCCTCACGAAATGGCGCAGGCAGAAGTGTGGGGCAAGGGGGATGATTATGCGTTTCGACCTCGATCACCGGCCGATGTGCGCGATGTGGAAACCATGCTCGGGAAGTACGCCGAATCAGACGACGGTCTGCATTGGAAGAAGCCGCAACTCGATCTGATCGAGTTCCGGGGGAGCCGAAAGAACAACATCATTCTCGACGGACAACGCGCAGCGCGGCAGACCGACGGCGCGCTGACCAACTTCGATGGCTACACCATCCTGCGTGATGACACGGAGCAGGATCCGGCAAAGCGCTACAAAATGGTCGCGCATTGGGAGTCGGTTCATTATTGGGACAATCATCCGGTCAGCGGCTCGCTGGGACGGTCCCAAGAAAAGATGGATCGCTACGCCGCCGCCCGCGGCGAATACATCACCGGCAGCCCGGATGGGTTGCGGTGGGAGCAGCCGCTTGAGCGACTGAACACGCTTCCCAGCGGCGGTGGCGATCGGCTGCTGGTTGTTCCCGATCGGCGTCATCGGCGCTGGATGGCTTACGTGCGAGCCGGCGGTTGGTCGCATCCGGCGTTCAGCTACAGTTCGGATCTCGTGAAGTGGTCCGAGGCGGATCCAGCCCGACAGATCACGCCCAAGGACGTGCAGGCTCCCGCGGTCGAGTGCATGATCCCGTTCAATTACGGGAATCAGGATTTGGGCTTCCCCTGCGGCATGGACAAGCCAAAGGGCGTGTTCACCGTGATGCTGGCCGCGCGACACGATGGGGCACCCTGGACCTGGGTGGAAAACCAACAGCCGTTCATTCCGTTCGGTCCGCCGGGGAGTTACTACGCCACCGGAGCCGTGCCGCTGCACAACGAACCGTTTGTCGTCGGCAATGAACTGCTGATCTTTTTCAATGCCTTCTCGCGGAATCAGCCGCAGCCTTCCCGATTTGGCACTCGATCAATCGGTGTGGCCAAACTGCGCCGCGATGGCTTTGCCGGTCTGACCTCGGCCACCAACGACAAGCCAGGAACGCTGACAACCAAGCCGATCACCGTGAAAGGCGATTCGCTGTTGATCAACGTCGAGCAGCGCGGTGGCAAAGGGCAGGCAGAAGTCGCGCTCTTGAGTGAAAGTGGCGAAGAACTACCGGGCTTCGGGTTTGCAGACGCGGTTCCAATTACCCAAGATGCGGTTCGTGCCCGAGTGACGTGGAAGCGTCCGACCGACCTGCGGAGCCTGAAGGACAAGTCCGTGCGGATCGTCTTGCGGGTTCAAGGCGGGGCGATTCTCTATGCTATGCAGTTTGAAAGTGAGAACGGAACTTGACCTTTCCATCCCAGTTTCCTGAATTCTTATGATGAGAAACGCGGCCATGACGATCAACACAGAACGAACGATGTTGGGTCACGACTTGAGCCGTCGCGCCTTCATTCGGCATGCGC
>CAYSHJ010000934.1:0-1540 GCA_964430385.1 uncultured Planctomycetaceae bacterium | reverse complement strand
GGCAAAGGAGTTTCCGTTTGTGATGGCGTTGGTGTCGTTCGTGTTCGGAGCGTGGTCGTTTCAAGCTCAGCAATCGGGGCAGCGGTTTCGAGACTTCGCCGGGCATGGTGCGTCTCCGGCGAGAATGTGGTGCATCAAGCAGGGTGTCTGGTTTGCCGTGACGCTGCTCACCGTGGCGATGCTCGCGCCGATCACCGCCTGGTTAAGTGGTGGCCGTCATTTCGTGTATTGGCAGCCCGAGCATGAGAGTCTCTGGCGAAGATTGGGATACGGTTTGAGTTGCGGTGAACTGGCGTATTGGTCTCGTGATCCGAAATTGCTGAGCGACAGCTTGGGTGGAGGGGTCTCGACCTCGGTGTTGGCGGTCGGCTTGTGTTTCGCGGTCGGGCAGTTGGTGTCGCTGCTGATGGCTCGCGCGGTAACGGTGGCGACGGTCGGTCTCGTACTGGCGGGACTCGCGTTTGGCTGGCAACAGTTGTCGGCTCTGGCGGCGATCCCGCCCAGACTTGCGGTGTTCCCTCTGATTGTCGGTTTGCTGTTGGCGTCGGCCGCGCGAATCACGGATTGGCTGGAGGAGCGGAACTCTGTACGCGGCTGGATGCGAGTTATCGTCGCGTGCGTTGTGCCATTGCTGGTGACGTTGATCGGCGTGCCGATTTATCGAGTCGTGGAAGTTCCCACGGTTTCATCCGTCGAACTCGACTGGCACGACATGCGGTCGCTGCAAGCTGCGGCGGCCGATGTCTCGCCTGAGGCAAAACAAACGGCGCAGAGATGGATGCGTCTGGCCGAATCGCTGGACGAGACGATTCCGCAACACATGTCGGAAATGGATTTCGAATTCGTGGCCTGGGCCAAACTGAAAACCCGTGATTGGTGGACTCATCTCGCGGACGCCGTGCGCGAGGCGGCACTTATCGCAGAACAACCGGATTGCGCCTTCGATCCTGAAATCTTTGAGGATTCCAATCAGCATGTGAGCTTTCGATTCAAACGGCTCAGTCAACTGGCAGTGCTGTTGAAGATCGCGAGTGAGGCGGACATCGCGGATGGGAAGTTGGACGATGGCTTGCAGCATCTCTTGGTGCTGCTGCGGCTCAGCGAGCATATGCAGCAGCATGCTCGGTGGGACGCCGTACAAAGCGGCGAACGACTGGAAGTCGGGACGTGGAGTTTCTTGCTGCGCTGGGCGCGTCATCCCGCTCAAACCGGTGATTCGCTGCGAGCGGCGTTGGGGCGATCCGCGAATGCGACACCGCATCCGCTCCTGGAGGCTTTGAAGGAACACGTCGAGTTGTTGCCGCCGCCGTCGCAGGTCGTCGTCGAGGAATACTCGGCCACGAAGCAAGAAATCGCGCGGCATTGGCGAGAGGTCGGCTGGCCCGCCTCGTGGCTGTTATGGGAACGGCAACGCGAAGAACGGTTGCTGGATTTCTCGGCGGCCGTCGCGATGGAGGACATGCGCCAGTGGGTCAGAGATTCGCGCGAGAATTGGGAGGGGAACGATCGACTGGTGATTCAGTCACCGGTCGTGCATCGG
>CAYSHJ010000933.1:0-3547 GCA_964430385.1 uncultured Planctomycetaceae bacterium | reverse complement strand
TCAAGAGCATTTCGTTTTTGTGTGGAGCCAGCGCTTCGAGCGAGTCGTTCAGCTCATACGCCGAGCCAGGATTCGTCGGAAACCACGCGGACCCGATCACGCCGTTCGGTTGAAACATGAACGCCAATCGCGTGGGGATCGTCTTGCCAGCCGCTTCGGCAACCGCTTTCGAGGCACCGAGCGCGTGAGTCGCCAACATGGCGTCGAGCACCGGCAGGCCGACGGCCACTCCAAGACCTTTCAGCATCGTCCGGCGAGACAACAAGCCGGAGCCGGCGAATGTCCTCAAGCTAACTCGTTGGGCGGCGGTGATTTGGTGGGGCGAGTGTGACAAGATCAGACTCCCATTCGGATTTGGCTTTGCGGTACGCGCTCAGTAGTGGCATTTCGGTTGGCGAAGTCAAAGACCTCAGTTTCGATGATTCGTACGGGCTTCTCTTGGCTCCAAATTGTTTTGCGAATCCATTCAGCGGTGTCCGGCGTAAAAAGTTGCTCGCCCGTTTCGAGGCAGACGCGGCACGGCACATTCTCGATCAGAATAAAGCGGTCGCCAAGCTGCAACGTGTAGGTGATGACCCGCTCCTCGAAGGTTTCGCGCGTGTCTGTCATATTTATTGTCTCCGGAGACGACCATCGAACCATTCGTTTGGATCGGGTTCATAGAGCGTGATGACTTTTATCAATCGCCGATTCGGATACGTGCAAAGCACGTGCAATATTCTACCTTGTCCTGTGAGGCCGAGCAGCAGGCAACTCGGCCAATACTTGTCATCTGGGTTGTCTTCGATCACCTCACTGCGTTGAACGACTTCAAGGATCTCCTGAAGACTGATCTTTCGAATCGCCATTTGATCGGTAGCGTGTCGCGAAAGTTCGAATTCTTCTAAGGCGATCTTTTGCTTCAGCTCATCGAACAACACCGGATTCACGTGTTTGAGTCTCTTTTGTTTCCGTTACTCCGTCGGCCCGTCGCCGCGGCGCATTTGGAATGGTTCGCTTTGGACGATGGCGGTGATCAGGCTCGAAAACTTGTGGCCGGAGGATTCGTGGGTCTCAATGATCTTATCGACCGCGCACTTGTCGTAGTATTCCAGACCGCGGCCGGTCGCGTAAGTCAGCAGTTTTTCGGTGAGGCAACGACTGAATTGGCGGCTGCGCTTTTTCAAGATGCCAATCAGTTCTTCGGAACCGTTGAACTTCTCGCCGCTGGGAAGAATTCCAGAGGCGTCAATGTCGTGCTGACCGTCTCGATCGCGCCAGCGACCAATGGCGTCGAAGTGTTCGAAGCCGAAACCCAGGTCGTCCATCTGGCGGTGGCACGAGTTGCAGATGGCGTTCTCGCGGTGGATTTGCAGTTGTTCGCGGAGCGACGCGTTCGGTTTCACGGCTTGCGTTTCTTCCAGGCTGGGAACGTTCGGCGGCGGTGGGGGCGGAGCCGCATCAAGAAAATTCTCCATGATCCACTTGCCCCGCTTGACTGGCGAGGTGCGGCCGGGGTTCGAGGTCACGGTCAGGATGCTGGCTTGCGTGAGCAATCCGCGTCGACCGGTCAGAGTCAACGCGACCTTGCGGAAGTCGTCTCCCGTGATGTTCGCGATGCCGTACAGCTTCGCCAGCCGTTCGTTGACGAACGTAAATTTGCCATCGAGCAGTTCCAGTGTGCTGAGGTCTTCGCGCATCACGTGGTCAAAGAACAGTTCGGTCTCGCGGCGCATGTCATCGCGGAGTTGCGGAGTGAATTCTGGAAACTTGTTGGGGTCTGGGCTGATCTCGTTGAGGTTGCGAAGGTTCAGCCACTGAATGGCGAAGTTCTCGACGAGAGCTTCCGAGCGCGGATCTTTGATCAAGCGACGGACTTGTTGCTCGACGACTGCGGGCTGGCGGAGGTCGCCCCGCTCGGCAGCGGCCAGTAATTCGTCATCGGGCATGCTGGACCACAAGAAGTACGATAACCGGGTCGCCAGTTCGAACTGGCTGACGTCGTGTCGTTCTTTCGGATCGTTGGGCTTCGCGTCTTGCTCGACGCGGAACAAAAAGTTCGGCGAGCAAAGAACGCCTTGCAGCGCAAGTTGCATTCCGCGTTCGAACGTCTCGCCCTGTGAGATGGCCAACTCGATGAGCGGCACGAAACGCGTGATTTCGTTGTCAGTGACCGTTCGGCGGAACGCACGTCTCAGCAGCGGACGCAGATTCTCGCGAGCGGCATCGACGACCGAGCGGCCTTCGCCGGGTCGAACCGCGATCAGGCGGCGATGCGATTCCGGCAAGTCGTCGTCACGCAAATCAAGCGGGCCGGCGACCTCCAGCCATTCCACATACAGGTTGCGATCTTTGCCGCCGCGTTGAGCTTTGGGATTGTAGAAGTCGTTCGGAAACGCGGCTGTAAACCTGTGATTGCCGCCCGATAACCGCAGCTTCATTTCGTATTCGTCAGGGGCTTGCTGGCCTTTAACCTCGAACGTGTGGACTGGCTTGCCATCAACCCAGAATTCCATTTTGGCCAGTTCGTCACCGGCTTGATCGGCCATCGCCTGGGCGCGCAACAGGTATTCCCCGTCGCGCGGAAAGTTGTGTTCGGCGATGACGTGGCCGACAGAGTTGATCGAGTAGCCATCACCCCGATTTTCAGCCGCGCCGCCGGGCTTCAGACGTTTGCCGGCGAAGCGTGCGTTGCGAGCCTTCGCGGGATCGGCCGAAATGACGACCATCTCGCTGATTTTTTCCGCAGCGTCGAGGTATTTCTCCATCAGCAACGGCGACATCGAAAGCACGTCGCCGATGTTGTCGAAGCCGTAGCCCACGTCGTCAGACGGAAAGTCCTCGGCGGAATTGACATCGACTCCGAAAAGATCGCGAATCGTGTTGTTGTACTCCACCCGATTGAGCCGCCGTACGGTGACTCGGCCCGGATCGCGGTTGAGCTTGCAGTCGATGTTGAAGAGCTTGTCTTCCAGCCACGCTGCGACGGCGGCGAATTCGTCATGAGTCGGCCGTTCGCGCCCGTCCTCGACCGGCGGCATTGCCTTAATCTGCAACATGCCGAGCACTTTTTCCCAGTGCTTGCGGCCTTTCAGCACGGCCATCTCACTGTCGTAGGAGTGCAGCGCGATGCCACCTTCGGAAGCGTCCGGCCCGTGACACTCGACGCAATACTTTTTGACGAACGGCGCGATCTGCGATTGATACGAGTCCAATTTCGCGGCGGCGACTTGTGGCGGCTGAATCGCTCCGGTCCCCCACAAGGCCACGCTCACGAGCATGAGCACTCCCAGTCCCGCGGCGCTCCACAACGGCCACAACCGCCGGGCGATGCCGCGCGCCGGACGTTTCGTCGCGCGAGAGATCCGATTCGTCACGAGTGGGGCTGGTCGTGATGGCGTCGCCGCCGGCGCGCGACTAGGTTTGTCGGCAACGCGGTCGACAGGTGAGTCAGACGGCGGCGGTTCTGGAACTTGATACGCCTGGCCGCATCCTTCGGCCGGGCAGCGGCCCATCTTGCCAGCATGCCGCGCGGCGACTTTGAACGTCGCGCCACAATTGGCACACG
>CAYSHJ010000932.1:0-10485 GCA_964430385.1 uncultured Planctomycetaceae bacterium | reverse complement strand
AACGGCGACCATCGGAAACGATACGGCCGTGTGTCGTCTGGATGCCGGGCATAAAGCCGACGGTGCGTCGTTCAATCGCTTCGGCATCCTCAACGTCATGAAGAGTGCCGACAGCGGCTCCGAAGTGTGGTTGGATGACATCGCGATCAACGGCGGTGTTGTCGAATCATTCGATCGAGACCCGCAGTGGGACGGTTGGAACAACCGTCAGTCGACCGAAACGAGAATAGTCCGTCCCTGGTTCGACTTCGGTTTTAGCGACACGAATCACGCGGGTGGCAGAGCCAATGGCGAACTTGGTGGGCAGGTCTTCCGTGGTGACTGCCGCGATCCCGGGCGGATGGCCTGCTATGGAGACCGTGTCGAACGACTTACACTGGACCAACCCCTGAAAGCTTCCGGGAAGATTACCCTGACCAGGGGTGTATCAGACAGCACAACCCTCTTTGGCTTCTATCACTCTCACGACAGCATGCGGAAAAACGAATCGCAAAGCAACGGAGTGCCCGAGAGTGTGATGGGGATTCACATCGAAGGCCCCAGCAGCGAAGGATTCAAATTCTATCCTGTGCTGCACGTGAAAAGCCGCGGGAGCACGTTCGGCCAAGTCCGCGAGTTTTCGACCATTTATCCCGATGGCAAAAGCCACGATTGGAGTCTGGAATACGACCCAAAGGGCGCTGGGGGAAAGGGCCAAGTCGTCGTCACTCTCGATGGAAAGTCTGGCGTGTTTGATCTCCGCGAGGGTGACAAAGCCGGCGGCACGACGTTTGACCGTTTCGGCATCGTGACCTCGTGGATCGACGGCAACAGCCAAAACGTCTACCTGGACGACATTACATATACATGTGCACAGAAGTGAGCTCCATCAGCGGCGATTGCCTGTCGCAAGCGCACATGGTCCAGGCCGAGCAGCGACAGCATCGTCGCCTGGAGATCGTTGACGTGGACTTTGTCGTCGACCACGTGGAAACCCAGTTCATCGGTTGCTCCGATCACTTTGCCGTTGCGGATGCCACCGTGTCAACGCGGGTATATCGTTTCATACGTGGCACGAAACAAGTTTTGGTCAACAATCCAAATGTCATCAGGAACCGCAACGTCACGGTCGTCGTAATTCTTGACGATGAAATCGCCGGGTTTGCCGGACAGCAAACCCCACTTGGCCTGGACTCTGAAGACGCGAGAAATCTGCGCGGCGAAGACTCCTTGGTTGTCCGGATGAGGCAGGAATTTTTTCCAGCCGTCGGCATCGACTTCGTCAGCGGCAACGTACTTCGAATTAAGTCGCTCCGGGGCTTGAGGCCAGATGTCGCCCGCCTCACCGCGGCAAAGATACTGTCCAGCAGGAACATCTTCATCCCCTTCGAGCGTTTTGATTCGTTCGGGTTTGTCCAACAGGCGTGCCCAGATCGGACGGGTCTTCTTGGCATGGATCCAGAGCCCGCCGTCGTTCACCTCCTTGAGAATCGCTTCATTGGTTTTCGGCATAGGCTTGTCCGCTTGTTTCGAGGTACCACACCCTGCCGCACCCATCGCGACCGAAATGAGAAACACGGCGACGATTTCTGTCGTGTTTGCGGCAGAGGGGTGTGTCATTGTCGTCTCATCCCAGGATGAAGTGCGGCAGCATCAGCACTCGTCAATACTGGAACTAGAAAAGGCCGCGTGGAGCGTTCGACACGATCATCCAACCGGCTACCAGCACCACGCGGTTTCAGGGTTTGATTTCGCTGGCCGACGACAAACTCGACCAGGCTGGAAAATGATCTGTTCCGTCTGGAGTCTCAGGACCATCGCTTCCTTTCCAGCGGAATTCAGGGCCAGGCGCAAGCCGTTGTTGTTCGTGCGGTTCGTCGGTTCGTTCGTGTTGCGGTTCGCCGTCCGGCAATTCGCCGCGTCGTTGTTCCAAGTGCCGCCACGGTTCACGCGGTTCGAGCCCTTAAGGATCGTTCACCGGTGGCGGTTGTAACACGGAGTGCCGAAATCGCCAACTCTTCACTTCAGCCCCTTTCGCAAACGCCGTCAGGGATGTCAGTCGCGCCTGCAACTCCAGTTCGGAAATCAAATCCAAACGCTCGGCTCGCTCGAGTACCCGCACCCGAATGCGCCAGCGCCGCTTGCTCCGCCGATTCAGTTCCACATGGGTCGGCCAGATCCGGCAACCCAGATAATTGATCCCACCAGAGACTCGCCGAACCTCCGATGGTTTGAATTCCAGCGACAGTTTTCCGTCAACGAAGGCGCTGCACAAATGATGGACTTCCTCCAATCGCTTCCGGTCATCATGCCACAGGATCATATCATCCATGTAGCGCACATAGCCTCGGAGACGCAGGTCCTCTTTCACGTAACGGTCCAGCCAGCCCAGATAGAAATTGGCGAAGTGCTGCGAGGTCAGGCTGCCGATCGGCAGTCCGATTCCCAGTTCGCCGCGGTACGCCGCGATAATCTGATTCAGCAGTTCCAGGAGCGGGCGATCTTTGAAGCGACGCTCCAGAAAAGCCATCAGCCTGACATGAAGCACGCTGTCAAAGTATCTGCGTACATCGAGTTTCAGGAACCATTCTGCATGACGCGTGAAGTGCAGCGCGCGCTGGATTGCTGCTTCCCGCCCTTTCCCGGTCCGGCAGGCAAACGTGTCGCCGATCAGCCAGCGATCCATCACCGGTTCGCAGACGTTCATGATCGCATGATGCAGCACGCGCTCGTCGAAGCAAGGGGCCGTGATCACACGCTCCTTGGGATCGCGAATCAAGAACTGCTGGAATCGACCGACCGGGAACGTCCCCTCGCGAATGGCCTCGGACATGAAGGTGATGTGCCGTTCAAGGCCCACTGCAAATTCTTGGACCACCGCCTGACCACGTCGCCCGCGGGCGGCTTTATGGAAGGCCAGCCGCAAATTCTCCGGCTCGGGAATCTGGTCAAACAGGTTCGCCGCTCGACGCATCTTGCCGCGCCTCCTGGGTCAGCAGCAACGGCAGCAATCGCTCCGCGTACTTCTCGATTTTGCTCTCGCCAATCCCTTCAATTTGCGACAAGTCGCTCCTGCACCGGCAGCGTCGCTGCACCATCTGCGCCAGTTGCTCGTTCGTGAACAGCGCATAAACGGGTACGGCTTCGGCCTGGGCGGCTTCCTTGCGAAATTCTCGCAGTCGCGAAAAGACCGCGAATTCCTCCGGAGGCAGAATTGCTTTGTAATCCACGCGGCTGCGCGACAGGTTCTGGTTGAGACCGGACTCGCCGTGCGTGTGGCTGAGGTAGTCGACGCAAATCGCCCAGAACGAGTTGACGCCCTGGTCGATCAAATGTCGTTCGATCGACACGACCTTGTGCCCAGCTAGAAATCCGTTGAGTTCCTGCTCGCACGCACTCGAATCGCGGACCGGAACCGCAAAAAATCGCAATCCCATGCTATTGGATCCTCAAGTACGCTCCAAAATTTTTTCGCGAGCAGGGGGACACCCCCTGCACCCCCGTTTTTGTTACCCTCAAATCACGCCGCTCCGCCATCGGGCTACGGCAGCTCCGGTCGCCGGCTACCGCCTTGCTCCCTCCGTGCCTGCGCCCGATGGCTCCGCTCTACTTGTCCGCCTCCGGCGAAACTCCAGACGGACTCAGGGCCAGGCGCAAGCCGAAGTTGCTCGTGCGGTACGTCGGAGCGTCCGCGTTGCGGATCGCCGACCGGAAATCCGCCGCGCCGGGGCGCCAAGTGCCGCCACGGAACACGCGGTTCGAGCCCGTTTCAGCGCCCAAGGGATCCGTTACGTGCTCGGAATCAAAACCGCGATACCAGTCATGGGTCCACTCAAAAAGATTCCCATGCAGGTCAAACAAGCCGCGGACGCTCGGCCGCAGCTCCCGCGGTGGATGGACGTGTTTGCCACTGTTCTCCATGAACCAGCCAAATCGGCTCAGCAGGCTCACATCGCCCCCGTAACCATAGACCGTCCGTGCGCCGGCGCGACTGGCCACCTCCCATTCCGCTTCCGTCGGCAAACGAAAGCCTGGCCGTTCGGGCCGCAGCGGCCAATTCAATGGCGCACCGTCGGCAGCGGGAGTTGGATCCGGTGGACACATTCCCCTCGTCGTAGCGACCTGCGGGTCGGCGTACGGTTGTTGCTCCTCCGACATCCCCGCCTGCGCGGTAAGCCAACGGCAAAATCGCACTGAATCGTACCAGTGTGCCGCGAAGCCAGCAGCCGCAGGGTCCGCATCGCGTTGCTGCATGAAGTCCGTGTACATCGGCGAAAAGGCAATCAGCTCCTCGAGAGTGATCTGCCGATCCAGCAGCGCGAAGGGACGCGTCAGCTTCACTGGGTGACGAACCTCAGCCTTTTCCCGATCCGGTTCGTCATTGACCGATCCGATCGTGTACTCTCCTGCCGGAAACACAATGAAGGTGTAATACAACGTCTTCTTCGAACGCGGCTCGGCGGACGGATGCACCGTGATGGCCAGCGTGAACCACTGGCGACCGGGGGAATAAGGGACCGGGGTTTGATCCACCGCACGTGCGATGTCGGCCTGACCCCACTGACGCAAAAGCCAGCCAGCCGCGCCATGCACTCCCGAACCGGGATCGTGGCGGTACCAATCGGCGAGCTGTGCGACGAGTGACGGCCGACGCGATTCGGGGATGTTCTCCAGTGCGAACTCCCCCAACGCCAGCAGGAGGGCGTACCGAGCATACGATGGATAACGAATTTTCGGAGAGTCGCTGATCAGTTGCAAACAATCCAGCAGCGCCTCCACACCGACGTCGCGCGGACGGCAGCGGAAAATGAATTGCGTGAGTGCTTCGGGATCATCGGTCATTTCGAAGACCGGCAGGACCTGCTCACGCTCGCCCAGCCGCAGCAAAGTGACTGCGGCGTTTGCGCGACGTTGACCAAAGGGCACGCGCTCCACCGACCCCAATGCGTCGGGTGGCGGCGAGGCGGCGATCTTGCCAAGGTCCTGGATTGTGGCTGGTGAGGGGCTGGCCGCAACGATGGGGTACAGGACGGCAAACTGCTCCGGAGTCGACAACGTCAGCAACCGTGACAGCATTGAGATATCGCTGCCAGCGTAATCGGCGAACGCATTGGCGGCGCTCAGCCGCTGAGCATCGGTCGCTTTGGCATCGGCAAAGATACTCTCCAGATCCCTTAGCAGTTGCGCATGAATCGGACGCAGCGCATCGCGGAGCAGCGGCTGGAATTCGGCATTGGCCGAGACGAGTTGCTCGGCCACGTACTTCAAGTCCTGCTCACCCCATGACGCCGCTTGAGACGCGGGAACATAATCGGCCAGGGCCAGCGCCGCGCGGAATCGGCGCTGCGAGTTCGCATGCTTGTCGCGCAACACCACGCGGAGTCGCTCTGTAAGTTGGGAAGCAAATGCGCGTAGTTGCCGCCGGATGGGCAGGACATAGGTGACCTTGCCCATGAGCAATTCCTCGACCAGCGGTTCGACGAGCGATGGATCGCGAGACACGAGCGCCAGCCGCGCATGCAGTTGCGAGCGTTTCTCTTCAATCGTGTTCGCATCCATCGAGACCAGGGGCGACAGAAACGTCGCGGCCAGCTCGGGATTCGCGTCCAGTTCCTTCACGATGTCGGGCAACTGGCTCGGTTCCGCGGTCACCAAGCGACCGACGAGCGCCTCGGTCCGTACTTGGCGAGCTCGCCGATCCTGAAAGCGGATCGATGCTTCGATGTAGTCTCTCGTTCTTTCGCTCAGCAGATGGGGGGCTTCGTCTCGGAGTCGGCGGGCTTCGTCGAGGGGCAGACCGGCGGGAAGCAGGAGGCTGTCGTCTCGGCCCCGCTGATCCCAGCTCTGCTGACTCTGCTCGACTCGGGCACGAAGTCGCAGGTGCTCTCGGTTGGAGTTGATCCACTCGGTAACGCGAGGCCAGACTCGCAGGAGTGCTTCGTGCGCGACGCTGACGACGCTGCCGCCGTCGGTGCCGCTCGAAGTGGTGAATAATCGAGCGGCCACCATCGCGTCGATCAGCTCACGCTGCACCGGATGGCCGGTGAAACGCTCGAGCGGCGGGGTGCGCCGAACAAAGGTCTCCTGGCCATCGCCGCTCAAGGTGACCAGCTCCGAAAGGACGTCGTAAAGCGACGCTTGAGCCGCAAGGGAAAGCCTGCCAAAGGTCTCTTCGCAACGCTGTCGCAAGGCACCCTCGACTCCTCCCAGCTTGCGGAAATGGGCAAAGGTCAACGTCCCGTCCTCGGACCGGTGCTCGCAGAGTTCTAACAACAAGTGTTCGACCAGGGGCAGCAGTTCTTTGTGCTCGGCCGCTTCGCGCAGGATCGCGTCCGATAAAGTCTGCTCCCCTTCGCGCTCAAACCGCAGCCCGGCCAACAGCGCCGGCCCGGTGATGACTCGCGACAAGGCGTCGGGTGTGGGCGGCAAGAGATCAAACCACCCGGCGCCTTCCTTCATGCGCATCAGAGCTGGCAGAGTCTGGCAGTGATGATAGAAGTCGCTCCGCACCGTCGCCAACACCCATACGGAACCGGAGCGAGCCAAGACTTCCAGGGCCTCGAACAGTTGCTGGCGAGACTGGTCGGAGATCGTGGTGCCGGAAAACAGTTCTTCCATCTGGTCCATTAGTAGGATTAACCGCGTTGTCCCGCGCTGACGGCCCGCGGCTTTCAGGGCGTCACCCACCCGCAGACCAAACGTAATTAACCATCTCGGAAATGCAGCCGAGTCTTGTGGAACGACGATGTCGCCAGCCCATTCACGGAGTTCCGGCAATGCGCCGTCGGCGGTCATCGACTTGACGAGGCCATCCAACAGGTCGTCTCCGAGTTGACTCGGCTTTAACGCCAACCAGCGCCACTGGTGTATGTCTTTGTCGATCTCGTCGTTGCAGACATCGGGAAGGACTCCGGCACGGGCCAGCGACGATTTCCCGCTACCGCTAGGGCCGCTGATCAGGACAAACGCGCAACCTCTGCAAGCCTGTTCGCGTAACCCCCTGCGGATCGAAACGATTTCGTCCTCGCGGCCAAAGAAGATTGGCGCATGGTGGTACTCGAAAACTTCCAGACCGCGGAACGGTGGACCCTGGTCGGCGATGTTCCAGACGGGCTGCCCTAGTTCTTCGCCAGTCAACGAATCCAGGACGTTAGTCAGGTGGATACGCAATTGCTGAGCGAAAGTGGTCGGCTGGTCGAAGCTGTGGTAAGCGCGAATATTGACGCCAGTTTCCGCGTCCTGGAATTCTTCCTTGATGAATTGTTTGACCAGCAGCTTTTGGCCGATCTCCTGCGCTTTCACATCATCCGTCTTGCCTCGCAGGCGTTCCTCAAAGGAGACTTCGTCCTGGCGAGTGTAGACGATGATCGAGGGACGGAGTGGCGGCGGTTCTTCGCGTTGGCACTTTTCGCGAGCCTGCAACATCAAGTGCCACTCGCGTTCCGTGCCGCTGCGATACGGCCGGCCTTGATCGCCCACCATCAACGGCCCGGTGGGACTCCCCAGCCTCGACCAGAGAATAAAAATGGCGATGTCGACGCCGGTTTCGGACAAAACCATATCGATCCCTTGCTGGAACGACATGTCAGCTTCGAGCGGAAGTTCTTCCCAGAAGAGTGCTCGCAAGTCCAACCGCCCCGCGTAGCGCCGCCGCAACTGATGCACGACGCTCCGTGCGCGTTCGCGTTCGTCCTGCACATCCCCCGGACTGGAAATAAAAATGCGAATCGTTTTCATCAAGCACACTTCCAAGCTTGTGGCTGGATCGAATGATGGCCAACGTCGACCCCACGTTTGACCTGCTGATTGTCAGCTTTGCAAGCCACCCACGCGGTCGACTTCGTAATCTCAGTGTATGAGTCTGCTTTCGGTGAGGTTACGGTGATGTTTGTCCTTAGTTCGACTGTTTGACTTCGTTCAGGTTCCTTGCCAGCTTGTCTGGCAAGATCCCCAGCCCGGCTCGCTCCAGAGCTTTCGCGATGGCTCGCACTTGCCTTCGATCGTAGTCTTTCGTCGGCTCCGTGAGATCGTTCCAGGGAACGAGATCCGGATGGGTCTTCTTGACGTCGTTCCGAGGACCCGGTGCTTGCGAGTAGCCCATCAGTGAGAGTTCCGCGCACCAGCGGGCGTGCTCCATCTCGGCCAAGAGTTCGACTTGTGGCCCGTCGAAGGAGGTCAGCCGCGTGGGATCATTCCGTAGTTTTCCCACCAAATAGCCGATCGCTCGCAGCTTGACGGGAATGTGGTCCGCCGCATGCCGGTTCGACTCCTTGTAGATTTCGTCGATCTGTTCCCAGGGCCACAGGGCAGGTTTGTCGCCGTGCTTTTTGCCGTCCTTGATCTGGGGGTCGTACCAGTCCTCGTGCAGGACACGGGCCACGGCATCGGTGGATTCATGCATCAACGTGTTGAGTGAACATGTCTTTTCGATGGTTCCGAAGACGCGCACGTTCGTGTACCCTGGATCAGATGTTTCTCGACCGCTGAATAACGTTGCAAAGCCACAACTTCTGGTCTGGAACAGCAAGGTGCGCGGCATGGAATCTACGGCCGATTGGAGCATGCTCAAGGCAAGCCTCAAATTCACCGCATCATCACTTTCCAGTCGTCGAAACAGCTCTCCTTCGCCCGTCGTGGAATCGCTTTGTGAGTCCCAGCATAAGGCCACTGTTATTAGCTCATGGCTCCCCGTCTGAGAGGCGTCCATGATCTGTGTCGCTGCGTCCGCCTTGTCGTGCGAAAAGTCTTTCGGGTAAAAGTCGACAAGATCCTTGAATTTGGTGTACCGCCCCAGAAACATGTCAACGCAAGGACTCCCTACGCGCTCCAAGACTGTGACCTTCGGCTTGCGCATGTTGGCAAAATGCCCCACTTGCGCGGCTTGCAGCGCCAGCCGCTGGCCCATCGGGCCGAAGCCGACGATCACGAGATGGACGGAAGTTGGGCTGTCAGCTTGGATCCGTTCATAGTCGAGTGGATTCGACTCGAGTACCTGGCGCGCAGCGAGGGAAAACAGATCAAGTCCGCGCACGTTGACATGGAATCGCGAGCTTGTGTGGGGGAATAGCCGATCTCGCTTGAGTAACTGACGCAATTGCGCATCGGGTACGAACAACCAGCCGGCCAGCTTATTGTCGGAGGGACTTCGCTCTGCTTCCTGCCTGAGGACATCTCCGGCAGTCGCGGCGATGGCAACGTTGGTTTGGACATCATCGCAAACAGCGATCAGTTGTTTGGCCGTGGTCACACCTGCCTGCCGGAGTTGGTCAGCGTCGCAGGCGTCTCCCGTCAAGACAACCGCTCCTGGCCCGGCTGCCGCAACGTTGTCCGCATTGGCCTCAATCACGACGACACGGCCGCCGCCTCGTTGGAACTCGGTCGCCAAGTGCCTACCAAGCCGGCCCAGGCCGCAGATGATGACATGCCCGCCCCGCCATCGGGTCAATCGCAATCGCAACTCTGTCCGGAACAGGACGGTAAGTCCCTGTATCACCGCCCAAAAGACGAACAGCGCCGCCAGCCATCGCCCCACGTGAATCTGCCAGTTGGCAGGGTGCTCCAAATGAGGCGCGTGCAAAATGAATAGCTGCAACGTGTGGTACGCGACACTGAGTATCTCGGCGCGACCATGATGCGTCACGTCATAGTGCCACATTCCGTATCCGCCAAACCCCGCTGCGGTAATAACGACAAGAGTCCCGATCCACCATCTGACCGTCAGTTTGTGCGGTGGCGAGTTGAATAAGGAGTGTGCCATGATTTATTTCCACCCTTGCAGCCGACGAAGACACGACGCTGTGATGAACAAGCTTGGGTCTGTTTTTGCGAGCACACTAACCCGAGCAACCAATGGTGATGCCAATCTCGTCGAGCCAGACGCCGGGGTCGCGGGTCGAGTGTTTTGACACGAAGGGAAAAGTCCGGGTGGTGTCCACGATGCCCTCGGTGATCGAACGCTGCCACCGAACCAATGCCTCCAGATGCGTGCGGCGTGTTCTCGTGAAGGGAGTACGCCAGCAAGAGATGATGTCGCTGCATGACCGGACCGCTCGGCTGCTCGTTAGACCTGCCCGTATGAGACAGATCGATGATGACAGGTTGTTGGGTGTTCCGCGAGCGTTTCACCTGGTTTGCTGTCGCCTGTCAATCGGTTGCCTGGGACCAGCGGAATTCCATGGCACCACCCGCAACGATTGCTGTCGCGTCGGCTTTGATTCACAATCCTCAATCAGTCGCGTCCACCCAGAGTCGCGTGCTGTGGGTCAGAGCGTCAGAGGCGAGCTGTTTCCACATGGGCCAGGAATTCTTCTTCTCGACTCAGCAGCTGCTCGTCACCGGCGATGTGGTTCACGACCACTATATTTACTTGGCGCGGCGAGCCGCAACCAAAAAGGCGTCGTTGTTGGTAAGTTGATGGGTGTAGTTACGACACCATCCACTTGCCGGAGACAACGACGCCATGAAGGAGTTTATCAAGAAGCATGAGAAAGACATTCTCGGAGTGCT
>CAYSHJ010000931.1:0-1697 GCA_964430385.1 uncultured Planctomycetaceae bacterium | reverse complement strand
CTGAGTCGCGCGGGCCGCCTCGCGAGCCGACTGCACAGCCGGCAACAGCAAGGCGATCAGGATGGCGATGATCGCGATCACCACCAGTAGCTCGATCAACGTGAAACCACGTCGAGCCGACTTCACAGACATTCGCTTTGACACCTTCATTGGAACCTCCCTTGAAAAAATAGAGATGAGACCAGACGGATGATCACGTCACGTGATCGGTTTCTCCGCCGACGGCCTCGTAGTACCACGTACCTTTCGTGCTTGTTCGTTCGCGATTCCTTGGCAGCCTTCACTGACTCAAACCGGACTGACTCAAACCGGTTTGAGCTTCGAGATTCAATTCCCATTTGCGGGCGGACTTTACGAATCACGCATGAGGGTTGGTTGAACGCCAGGTGAAGACTTCGTGAAGAGCCAAATTCGTTTCTCGTCCGCTCGCATCGCTTCGAACCGCACTCAAGATGGGCGGGACGATATCGCCGCCGTGTGAAGCGATCGCGAAGCCCACATGAATTGTGTTCGAGCTTCGCGAGTCACGCATTGAAACGTGGTCGGCATACACTGTGCATCCACATCAATTCGGCGTGCCGCATAGCGCGGCCGAGCCGCAAAAATTCGTGCAGCACGCAACAACTTTTGTTATTAACCGCGTAGAGGCGCAAGAATGTTGCCGATGGTGCTCAGGTTGCTCAACAGGCTCCGTACTGAGAGAGGCCAGTGTGATGGAGGATCTCTGGTTCGGCATGGCCCTTAACTTGGCGGTGTCTGGCGCGTGCGGATACTCGATCAGGCAGTTGAGCCGCCGATGGCCGTTGCGCTGGGTGGACCTCGCGGCAGTTATGCTGGTGGTCACGCTGGTGTTTTACATCGTCTTGGCCTGGGATCATCCCTGGCTGGCGACTTGGCTGCCGTATTCCAATCTGATCGTGCTAGGAAACGGGTTGCCATTGTTCGCGGCATTACTGATCGGGTTGACGTGCCGGCGATTGCGCGGTCGCCCTGGGACGCGCACGGTGGCCGTCATTTTGCTGACCCTAACCGGCCTGGGAGCGTTGATTCGTCCGCTTATCGGTCAACCTCCTGCTTGCGAAAACCGTTGGGATGGCGCGGTCTGCCTCCAAACAACGAAGCACACTTGCAGCGCCGCGTCAGCCGCAACGGCCCTGCGGAGCGTTGGAGTCTCGACCTCCGAAACCGAGATGTCGCGCCTTTGTCTCACTCGACAGGGAACGCACTGGATGGGGCTGTACCGCGGGTTGAAAAAGAAGCTGCCCGATGCCTGGCGGATTGAATTGCTTCAAGCGACGATGCCTGATGCCTTGCGCACGGTCTCGCACGACGCACCGGCGATCCTCACCGTCAAACTTCCGCGGGATGTGCCCGCCGCCTGGAAGTATCGTCAAGAGAGCGGCTGGCTGCCGGGAGTCTCGCACTCCGTGGTCTGCCTCGGTCCCGACGGTGACGATCAGTGGCAGATCGCCGATCCCGCGAATGGGCTCGAACTCTGGTCCACCGACGACCTGCTCCTGCTGTGGCAGGGCCAGGGCTTTCGGCTGACGCGGAAGTGATCATGGCCGCAACAGCCGCTGGCCATCAAAGATCAGCCAGAAGGATTCGTCGATCTCGCTTAAGGCATCCGCAATCGCATCTCCGGCGTCCGCACCACTGCCGCTGCCGGCAGCGAGTTTGTCAATCCCTCCGCCGCC